>NZ_JBEXEX010000002.1:157805-398305 GCF_040606445.1 Streptomyces sp. NPDC005408
CGGGCGGGCCAGGAGGCTGGGGAGCACCGGGCGCACCCGGAGCGCCGGGCGCGCTCGGCGGCTGCGGGCCCTCCGGGCCTAGCTGCGAGACAAGCTGGGTCGGCAGATAGCCACCTGCCGGAGCACCGGGAGCACCCGGCCCAGACGGCGGCGGCGTCGCCCCGGGCCGCGCGCCCGGAGTGCCGGGGGCGCCGGGCGGCGGCGGAGGCGTCGAGCCGCCGCCGCGGGAGGCACCGCGCGCGGCACGCGGCGGCACGACCGCCTTGCTCGTGGCCGCGTCCGCGATGTCGGCGGCGCCCTGCCCGCCCGGTCCCGCGGGCGCACCGGCGCCCGGCTGGTTCAGCGCCGGGGCGACCGTGGTCCGCGGAAGCCGGCTGCCGCCCGACATCAGCGCGGTCGGCGCGTCCGCGCCGGAAGCCGGCGGCGGGGTGTCGTCGTCCGCCCCGGAGATCGGCGGCGCGAAGACGGTGGCGGGCAGCGGTACGGACGCGTCGTCCGAACCGGCCGCGCTGGTGTCCGTCCACGGGGTGGCCCCGGACGGCGTGGCGGGCACACCCTCGGAGGCGGTGGGCTCGTGGTTACCGCCACCAGCGCTGGGCCAACCGGCCCCGTCCTGCGAGGCGTTGGCTCCTGATGACGCGGCCGGGGATCCGGCCGACGACCCGGCCTCGGGCCATGCAGAACCGGACGCGGACGAGGAACTCCCGCCCGCCTGCGACGCGTTGGGCCCCGCGGCAGCCGAAGCCGCAGCGGGCGCCGACCAGTCGGCCCCCGACGACGGCGCACCCGCGCCCGCCGGCTCGGCCGCACCTGAAGCCGTAACCACGGGCTCACCCGCAGGCGGACCCACAGGCGACGCCCCCGAAGCCGCACCCGAAGGCGTACCCGAAGCCGGCCCAGGACCTGAAGCCGAAGCCGCGGCCGCGGCCGCGGCCCCCGCACCCGCACCCGGTTCCGGCGACCGCCGGTCCGGGATTCCGATCTTGTCCGCCGCCTCCTGGAGCCATTCCGGCGGGCTCAACAGGAACGACGTCTGGTTCAGGTCGATCCGCTGCGGCGGCTCCGCCGCAGCAGCGGCCGCGGCCTCGTCCTGTATCCCGTACTCCTCCTCGTACCGGCGGATCACCTCACCCACCGGCAGTCCGGGCCACAGCGTCGCCTCACCGCTGTCCCGGGCGATCACCAGACGCTGCTCCCCGCCGCCCGAGCGCGCCCCGCCCTCGCGGTCCTCCGCCCACACCACGAAGCCCAGCTCGAACTCCCGCACCCGCACCTCACGGTGCTGGTACGCGGGCACATCGCCGTTGACCCACTCTTCCGCGCGCTCCTGCGCCTGCGCGAAGGTCACCATCGGACCGTCACCCCTCGTCCGAGATCGGGACGGCGCGCGCGAAGCCGCCGTCCACCATCAGGTTCGCCACGGTCTCCAGCTCCGGCGGGTTACCCGCCAGACGACGCAGAAAACCGTCGAAGTCGTCGCCGCACGGCAGCAGCAGCCGCTCCACACGCTGCTGCACGTCCAAGCCGTCCTGGTCGCGTGCGTCGTCGTACGCGCAGAACCACACCGAGCCGATCGCCGAGCCCCTGACCTTCACGGCCAGGATCCCGCCCTGGACGAACGCGACGCCCAGATAGTCCTTCGTCAGATGGTCCCGCAGGCACTTGTTGACGTACACCAGATCATTGACCGCGGCCTCGTCCCGCACCGTGAAGAACGGCTGGTCGACCAGCAGCCCCAGCTCGGCGTCGAGCGCCGCACCGACCGGGGCGCAGCCGCCCGCCGCCTTCAGGAAGGTGCGGTACGCGCCGGGAAGCCGGTATCCCAGATCCTCCTCGACGCCGAGCAGCTGCTGCTCGGTCACCGAGACCACGCCCTTGGGCAGCCCGAAGTGCGCGGGCCGGGTCTCCTGAAGCGGCCGGGTGCCGCGCTTGCTCTGGTCCACGGGCGTCGTCGCCAGACCGCCGTGGTGCCGCAGCAGCGCCTTCACCTCGACGGGAACCAGTTCGAGCCGGCGTGTGCCCGGGACGTGGTGCCACGTCCAGCCGTGCGGCGTGGCGACCGCGGGGATCGTGTCCCACAGCGCATGGCCGTCGGCGTGCAGCGCCGCGTTCGCCGATACGTAGTCGGTGAGCCGCAGTTCGTCGACGCCGAAGCCCTCCGGGGGCTCCGCGATCTCCGCGGCGGCACGCGCGTAGGCTGAAAAGTCCGGATAGCCGTTCTCGTCCACACGCACACCTCTGGGGTGGCGGGAGGCCCGGACCGGGTCCGGGAAGTTCACGACCTGCCCGGCGTAGGCGGCGTTCGGTGGCGCGGCCTTGTGCCCGAGCCGACCTGTCGTCATGGCGGTTGCCCCCTGCTGCGTTCCGGCTGGTTCAGGACAGCCTATGCGGTGGTGCAACAGGGAGGTCCGACGCTCCACTTCCATCACCAACAGTCACAATCGTGTGACCGAATGCCGACGGGTCGACACGTTTCAGTGCCCCCGCTTCCACACCACCCGTCCCATTTGGCAGGCTGTCCCAGCAACTCGGGGGAGTGCAGGGAGGGGACGAGCACACCATGCACACAGCGCAACCGAATACTTCAGGTGATCCACGCCTCAGCTGGAGCAGCACCGAGGCTCACCAGCCGCCCGCGCTGGGTCACCGCCGCGACGGCATCCTGCCCGCCGTCGCGGCCGCACTTTCCGTACGCGGCGAGACCCTCACCTGCACTGCCGGAAAGGCCGACCAGCCGCCCGCACTTCACGCACTCGTACAGGATTTCCTCGACACCCTCACCAGCGGACAGCGCGAACGCTTCACCGGGCGATGTCCCGAGGCGATCCTGCTCTCGCGTCAGCTCACAGCGGCGGAGTCGCAGCGCTCGAAGCGGGCGCAGCGCAGGCCGCTGACCCACAGCGAGGCCAAACGGGCGCTGAAACAGGCGAAGTTGACGGCGCGTAGGATCCGCGAGGACGGCGACCCGCTGCACGGAAGTTACGCACCACCCTGCCGGTCCTGTACGGCGATGCTCGACCACTTCGGGGTACGCCCCGTCGATCCGACCGCACCCGAGAACGGCTGATCCCGCACCCATGCCCGACCACCTGAGCACCACCCGGTTCCCGGTCGCCGTGGACGCAGCCCTGCGCGAGGCCGGCTGGCAGCCCGGCCGCTGGGACATCAAGCTGGCCGAGCACTGGGCGGACACGCTGCGCGCGTATGTCTCGCCGGGCGGGCACCGGCACACGGTCTTTCCGGCGGCCGTCGAGGCCTGGGCGGAGTTCGGGGGACTGCGCGTGACGGCACCGGGTCCGGGGCGGCAGACAGCGCCGACGCCCGTTCACTTCGACCCGCTGGCCGGGCTGCATCTCGCGCGCACGCTCGCGGATCTGGGGCGGGCGCTGGACACCGAGGTCGCCCCGCTCGGGGAGGAGGGCGACAGCCAGGCCGTGCTGGCCATCGACATCGAGGGCCGGGTCTACAGCCTCGACCACACGGGCGACTGGTACCTCGGCCCGGACATCGACCAGGCGCTCACCACCATGGTCACGGGCATCCAGCCGTCCCGCCTGACCCTGGGCTGAGGGACCACGCGGACCGTCAGGCCGGTTCCGGGCACCCGTCCCCGTCCGGCAGTACCGCCGACACCCGGAAGCCGCCCGCGTCCGTCGGCCCGGACACGAACACCCCGCCCAGCGCCAGCACCCGCTCCCTCATCCCCACCAGGCCGTTGCCGCCGCTCGGCAGCCCCGCGGCCGCGGCCGTGCCACTGGCGTCCGGGGCGCCGTTCTCCACTTGCATGGCGACCTCGGCGTCGCGGTGCGCGAGCCGCACCAGCACCTTCGCTCCGGCCGCGTGCTTGTGGACGTTCGTCAGGGCTTCCTGGACCACGCGGTACGCGGTCTGCTCGACTTCCGGCGCGTACTCCCGCACCTCGCCGTGGACCGCGAGCTCGACCACCATCCCTGCCTGCCGGGACTGGCCCACCAGGCCCTCCAGGTCGGCCAGGCCGGGCCCGTCGTCGGCTGCGGCAGCCGCGGCGGCGGCCGCGGCGACCCCCACGGCGGCCAGCGGCACCGGCTTCACCCCGCGGTGCTCGTTCTCCCCCGCCCGCAGCACCCCGAGCATCTCCCGCAGCTCGGTCAGCGCCTGCCGGCCCATGTCCCCCACCAGCGCGGCGTTCTTCACGGCCTTCTGCGGATCCTTCAGCGCGACCGCCTGCAGCGCGGCGGCGTGCACGACCATCAGGGAGACGCGGTGTGCCACGACGTCGTGCATATCCCGCGCGATCCGGGTCCGCTCCTCCGTACGCGCCCACTGGGCCCGTTGCTCGGCCCGGTCGGCCAGCAGCGACAGCTCCTGTTCCAGCGAGTCCGCGCGCTCCCGCAGGCTCTCCATGAGCCGGCGTCTTGCCCCTATATACAGGCCGAAGAGCACCGGCGGCGCGGTCAGGCCGAGCGACATGAAGCCCGCCATGGTCGGTACGTACCAGGCGCCGGGCTCCGGATCGAAGTCCGCGGACGACACGTCCTGGCGTACCCGTACGAACGTCACGATCAGCGTCGCGGCCAGCGACATCCCGGCGAGCGTCGCGGTGATCCGGCGCGGTATGTCGGACGCGGCGAGCGTGTAGAGCCCGACGACGCCCATGAGATAGCCCATCTCGGCCGGAGTGGTCGCGATCGACACCAGCACCACGGCGATCGGCCATCGCCGCCGCAGCACCAGTACGGATCCGACGACCAGCCCGAACAGCACTCCGACGGGCACGGGAATCGCGGCCTTGTCCGCGAACCCCACACCCTCCAGAGCGCACTCAAAGGCGGAGACGAGCCCGAGCCCCACATCCAGTGCGACACTGCGCCGCCGTCCCCACCACAACCAGCTGCGGGCGGTCCCGCCCGTGCCGTCCTGGTGTGCCCCCGTTACGGTCATGTCTTCCAGCCTACGGGCGGGCGCGACTCATTTTCCTGGGAGTACGAGCAGCCCCGGCGACAAGTCCCGTCGCACCGAGGGCGGGTGGTACGGCATAGTGTGGGGTGCCGAGTCGACAGCCCGGAGATACGTCCGGATTGCTCGCCTCCGCTATCCCCCGTGGTGTAATTGGCAGCACAGTGGCTTTTGGTGCCATTAGTCCGGGTTCGAGTCCTGGCGGGGGAGCCTCTCACTTCGGGTTCTGACTCACAGGGTCAGGACCCGCCCTTAATTGGCCCCTGAAACCCCCCGGTATCCTTCGGATGTCCACCACCCGAAGCCGAAGGGCATTCCCGTGAGCGCCAACCGCCCGGCAGCCGTCGTCGTCCTCGCAGCGGGTGAGGGCACCCGCATGAAGTCGAAGACCCCCAAGGTCCTGCACGAAATCTGCGGGCGCTCGCTCGTCGGACATGTCGTCTCCGCGGCACGCGAGCTCGACCCCGAGCACCTCGTCGTCGTCGTCGGTCACGCGAGTGAGCAGGTCAAGGGGCATCTCGCCGAGCAGTACGCCGGCACCCGCACCGCCTTCCAGGCCGAGCAGAACGGCACCGGGCACGCTGTCCGGATGGCGCTCGAAGAACTCGGCCGGACCCCCGAGGGCACCGTTGTCGTCGTGTGCGGCGACACCCCCCTCCTCTCCGGCGAGACGCTCACCGCGCTCGCCGCGACACACACCGCCGACGGCAATGCCGTGACCGTGCTGACCGCCGAGGTGCCGGACTCCACCGGCTACGGCCGGATCGTGCGCGACGGCGTCACCGGCGCCGTCACCACGATCGTCGAGCACAAGGACGCCACCGAGGAGCAGCGCGCCATCCGGGAGATCAACTCCGGCGTCTTCGCCTTCGACGGGCAGCTCCTCGCGGACGCGCTCGGCAAGGTGCGTACGGACAACAGCCAGGGCGAGGAGTACCTCACCGACGTCCTCGGCATCCTGCGCGAGGCCGGCCACCGCGTCGGCGCCTCGGTCACGGGCGACCACCGCGAGATCCTCGGCATCAACAACCGCGTCCAGCTCGCCGAGGCGCGCAAGCTGCTCAACGAGCGCCTCCTGGAGCGGGCGATGATGGCCGGAGTCACGGTCGTCGACCCGGCATCGGTGCTCCTCGATGTGACGGTGACCTTCGAGCGGGACTCGATCGTGCACCCGGGCACCCAGCTGCTGGGCGCGACGCATCTGGCCGAGGGTGCCGAGGTCGGCCCCAACTCGCGCCTCAAGGACACCGTCGTGGGCGCGGGCGCCCGCGTGGACAACACGGTGGCGGACTCCGCGGTCGTCGGCGAATCGGCCTCGGTCGGTCCGTACGCGTATCTGCGCCCCGGCACGAAGCTCGGCCTCAAGGCCAAGGCCGGTACGTACGTGGAGATGAAGAACGCCACGATCGGCGAGGGCACCAAGGTGCCGCATCTCTCCTACGTCGGCGACGCGACGATCGGCGAGTACACGAACATCGGCGCCGCGAGCGTGTTCGTGAACTACGACGGCGAGGCGAAGCACCACACGACGATCGGCTCACACTGCAAGACGGGCTCGGACAACATGTTTGTGGCTCCCGTCACGGTCGGGGACGGCGCGTACACCGCGGCCGGCTCGGTCATCACGAAGGATGTGCCCGCCGGTTCGCTGGCGGTCGCCCGCGGCCAGCAGCGGAATATCGAGGGCTGGGTGGCTCGCAAGCGCCCCGGAAGCGCTGCCGCCCAGGCGGCCCAGGTGGCAACGGAAGAAGTCGCCGACGAGAACTGACCGGAAACGGGGGCGCCGATCTCGGCGTACCGTGATACGTGCACACAAATTCGGCTGGCTCGCGCTCAGTACACCCGCGGCCAGAGAACACGTCTGAGGAGACAGTGCTGTGACCGGGATCAAGACGACCGGCGAGAAGAAGCTGATGCTCTTCTCCGGCCGCGCCCACCCCGAGCTGGCCGAGGAGGTCGCGCACCAGCTGGGTGTCGGCCTGGTGCCGACGAAGGCTTTCGACTTCGCGAACGGCGAGATCTACGTCCGCTTCCAGGAGTCGGCCCGCGGCGCGGACTGCTTCCTGATGCAGAGCCACACGGCTCCGATCAATAAGTGGATCATGGAGCAGCTGATCATGATCGACGCTCTGAAGCGGGCCTCCGCCCGGAGCATCACCGTGATCATCCCGTCGTACGGCTACGCCCGGCAGGACAAGAAGCACCGCGGCCGCGAGCCGATCTCGGCCCGGCTCGTCGCCGATCTGCTCAAGACCGCGGGTGCCGACCGCATCCTCACGGTCGATCTGCACACCGACCAGATCCAGGGCTTCTTCGACGGCCCCGTCGATCATCTGTCGGCGCTGCCGGTCCTCGCGGACTACGTGGGCGCGAAGGTCGACCGCAACAAGCTCACCGTCGTCTCCCCCGACGCCGGCCGCGTGCGCGTCGCCGACCGCTGGTGCGACCGTCTGGACGCCCCGCTGGCGATCGTCCACAAGCGCCGTGACAAGGACGTCGCCAACCAGGTGACCGTCCACGAGGTCGTGGGTGAGGTCGAGGGCCGTGTCTGTGTCCTCGTCGACGACATGATCGACACCGGTGGCACCATCTGCGCCGCTGCGGACGCCCTGTTCGCGCACGGCGCGGAGGACGTGATCGTGACGGCGACGCACGGCATCCTGTCCGGCCCGGCCGCGGACCGTCTGAAGAACTCCAAGGTGAGCGAGTTCGTGTTCACGAACACGCTGCCCGACCCGGGCGACCTCGAGCTCGACAAGATCACGGTGCTGTCGATCGCGCCGACGATCGCGCGCGCGGTGCGTGAGGTGTTCGAGGACGGTTCTGTGACGAGCCTCTTCGAGGAGCAGGCGTAACCGCCACAGTCGTGTGCGAGTGAAGGGCCGCACCCGGTGGGTGCGGCCCTTCTCGTTGATCGATTCGGTCGCTCGGCGGACTCCGCGTAGACTGTCCGAGTTGCTCGGCGAGGGAGGCCGTACCTGTAGGTACGGCGGTCCGTTATCGACGCGCTCTTCGTAGCAGGCCTGTCGTGGCCGGGTGACCGCCACCAGATCTTTCTGCAATACGAGGAGTGCACATGTCCGAGGTGAAGCTCGCCGCCGAGATCCGTTCCGAGTTCGGCAAGGGTGCGGCCCGTCGCGTCCGCCGTGAGAACAAGGTTCCCGGTGTTCTGTACGGCCACGGTTCCGACCCGATCCACATCTCGCTGCCGGGCCACGAGCTGCTGCTCGCCCTGCGTACCTCCAACGTGCTGCTCGCCGTGGAGATCGAGGGCAAGACCGAGCTGGCCATCCCGAAGGCCGTCGTGCGCGACCCGCTGAGGGGCTACCTGGAGCACGTCGACCTGCTCATCGTGAAGCGCGGCGAGAAGGTCAACGTCGAGATCCCCGTGCACACCGAGGGCGAGCTCGCCCCGGGTGCGTACCTGGTCGAGCACGTGCTGAACGCCCTGCCGGTCGAGGCCGAGGCCACGCACATCCCCGAGTCCGTCACGGTCTCCATCGCGGGCCTCGCGGCCGGTGACTCCATCCTCGCCAAGGACATCACGCTGCCGTCCGGCACGACCCTGGCCGTCGAGGACGACACCGTCGTCCTGCAGGTCCTGGCCGCACAGGCCGAGGAGCCGGCCGCCGAGGCCGAGGGTGAGGGCGTAGAGGCCGTCGAGGCCTGAGCCGAAAGACACCGCCTAAGCTCTGCCTGAGCTTGGCTTGACGGGGTGGCGGGCTGCGGCCCGCCACCCCGTTTCCCTGTCTGTTCCTGTCCGTACGCAACCGCACGCGAGGAGACGCAGCGCAGATGTCCGACGCGAACGCCCCTTGGCTCGTCGTGGGCCTCGGCAATCCCGGGCCCGACTACGCCGCGAACCGGCACAACGTCGGGTTCATGGTCGCCGACCTGCTCGCGGAGCGCATCGGCGGCAAGTTCAAGCGTGCGCAGAAGACGCAGGCGCAGGTCGTCGAGGGCCGGATCGGCCCGCCGGGAGCCGCGAACCGCCGGGTGATCCTCGCCAAGCCGATGTCGTACATGAATCTCTCCGGCGGCCCGGTCACCGCTCTGCGGGACTTCTACAAGGTGCCGGTCGCCAACATCGTGGCGATCCATGACGAGTTGGACATCGACTACGGCATGCTGCGGCTGAAGCTGGGCGGCGGCGACAACGGGCACAACGGCCTGAAGTCGATGACCAAGGCGATGGGCGCGGACTATCACCGCGTACGGTTCGGGATCGGCCGTCCGCCGGGCCGGATGCAGGTCGCGGACTTCGTGCTGAAGGACTTCTCCGCGACCGAGCGCAAGGAGCTCGGCTACTTCGTGGACCGCGCGGCGGACGCCGTGGAGTGCCTGGTGATCGAGGGCCTTGAGCGGGCGCAAAGTACGTACAACTCCTGATAAGCCCGGGCCCGAGGTTGACCGAGCGCGCACCTATGGCCAAGGATCGCGCCCCATGAGCTCGAACCGGACCCGCATGCTCCTCTACGGCCGTCGTGCCGCGATGGCCTGTGTTGCCGCGCTGCTCATCGTCGCGGGCTTCTGGTCGTCGTGGGGCGACGCACAGCACGTACTGCTCGCGAAGGGCCGCGAACACGGCACGCTCACGGTCGCCGACTGCGGCGAGAAGACCTGCACCGGCCCGTACGACCCGGAGGGCACGGCGGCACCCCGCAAGGGCATGACGATCGAGAAGTCGGTCGCCGTGACGAAGGGCGCGAAGCTTCCGGTCGTCGTGAAGCCGGGCACCGACGAGCTGGTCCGCACCGGCACGGCGGGCGTACTGCACGCCTGGCTCCCGATGGGAGGCGCCCTGCTGCTTGCGGCTCTGGTCATCGGCGGCGGGCTGCGGCTGAACCGGATCGCCTGGGCGACCGCGGCGGCGGGCGGGGCACTGCTGGTGGGAGCGTTCCTCGCGCTCTGAGCCCGGACCCGGGGCACAGACCGAGTCACGGCCCCGAGTCACGGCCCTCAGCCCCCAACCGCCTTACCGGAACGCCACATTCACCTGATCGTTATCCAGGACTATTGGGGCAATCGATGACTCTTGGTGCGGATGAGTCAGCACGTGTATTGACCGGCGCACGGGTTCACAGGACGCTGAGCCGCCCCCCACGGCATCCGTCCCTTCTCCCCCGTTGGATTGCCCATGCGCACCCTCAGGTCCACCGGCGCCCTGGTGGCGGCAGCGGCGCTCTCGCTGCTGACCGCTCCCGCCGCGCACGCCACCTCTCCCGGCGACAACGGCACCGTGAAAATCCACGACGCCAAGACCGGCGAAGAACTCCGCAGGAACGAGCCGCACGTCTGCTCGTTCTACCTCGACGCCTTCGGCTTCGACAGCGGCCAGAAAGTCGACTGGAAGATCGTCGAGATGCCGCCCACCGGCACCAAGGACAAGCTCGCGGACAGCGGTTCGCTGACCCTGGACGGCGAGGGTCACGGCCGTACGGACGACAAGAACCTGCCCGACGGGCACTACAAGCTCACCTGGAACTTCGACAGTGAGCACGGCGCGGGCAAGCACAAGGTCTTCTGGACCGACTGCGAGGGCGACGACAAGCCGGGCGAGGAGCCGACCGGCAAGCCGTCCGACAAGCCCTCCGAGAAGCCGACGGCGGAGCCCACCTCATCGGCGCCCGCCTCCACGGCCCCGACGGCCGCACCGTCCCCGTCCGCCAACGGCGGCGGTGACCTCGCGGAGACCGGTTCGAGCGCACCGCTCGGCGCGATCTCGGCGCTCGCCGCGGCCCTGGTCGGCGCCGGCGGCTACCTGGCCGCCCGCCGCCGCAAGGCCCACCAGCACTGACGAGCGAGCACACTGCGGCCCCCTCCCAGTGCCGGGAGGGGGCCGCAGTGCGTGCCGTCAGCCCGTGTTGCGCAGGCCCGCCGCCACTCCGTTGACCGTCAGCAGCAGCGCACGCGACAGCAGCGGGTCCGGCTCCTCGCCCTTCTCCGCCGCCGTGCGCTGGCGCGCCAGCAGCGAGACCTGGAGGTAGGAGATCGGGTCCAGATAGGCGTCGCGGATCGCGAACGTCTGCTGAAGCGCCTGGTTGGAGTCGAGCAGCCGCTCGCCGCCCGTGATCCGCAGCACCTCCCGCACCGTCAGCTCGTGCTCCGCCTCGATCGCACCGAAGACATGCTTCAGGTCCTCGGGCACGAGCGTGTCGACGTAGTGGCGGGCGATCCGCAGGTCCGTCTTGGCCAGCGTCATCTCGACGTTCGCGATGAAGTTCTGGAAGAAGTGCCACTGCTCGCGCATCTCGTCCAGGACCGTGTCCAGGCCCGCCTGGCGCAGCGCCTTCAGGCCCGAGCCGACACCGAACCAGCCCGGCACGATCTGCCGCGACTGCGTCCAGCCGAAGACCCACGGGATGGCCCGCAGACCGTCGAGACCGGCCCCGCTGTCCGGGCGGCGCGACGGGCGCGAGCCCAGATGGAGGTCCGCCAGCTGGTCCACGGGCGTGGATGCGAAGAAGTACGCGGGCAGATCCGGGTCCTCGACCAGCTTCCGGTACGCGTCGTGGGCCGCGTCCGAGACCGTGTCCATCGCCGCGTCCCAGCGGGCCAGCGCCTCGTCCGACTGGCGCGGCGAGGTGTGCAGCGCCGAGGCCTGGAGCGTCGCCGCGACCGTCAGTTCCAGGTTCTCCCTGGCCAGCGACGGGATCAGATACTTGTCGGAGATGACCTCGCCCTGCTCGGTCACCTTGATCTCGCCCTCCAGCGTGCCCCAGGGCTGCGCGAGGATCGCGTCGTGCGAGGGGCCGCCGCCGCGGCCGACGGTTCCACCGCGGCCGTGGAAGAGCCGCAGCCGTACGCCGTAGCGGTGCGCGACGTCACGGAGCCTGCGCTGGGCACGGTGGATCTCCCACTGCGAGGTGGTGATGCCGCCGAACTTCGACGAGTCCGAGTACCCGAGCATGACCTCCTGGACGTCTCCGCGCAGGGAGACCAGACGCCGGTACGACGGGTCCGCCAGCATCCCGTCGAGGATGACGTCCGCGGCCTTCAGCTCGTCCGTCGTCTCGAGCAGCGGCACGATGCCGATCTTCGCCCAGCCCGCATGCAGATCGATCAGTCCGGCCTCGCGCGCCAGCACGGCGGCCGCGAAGACGTCGTCCGCGCCCTGGCACATCGAGATGATGTACGACTCGATGACCTCGGGCCCGAAGCGCTCGAAGGCCTCCTTGACGGTGTGGAAGACCCCGAGCGTCTTCTCGCCCGCCGCGTCCAGCGGCGCGGGCGTGGGCGCCAGCGGCCGCCGCGAGCGCAGCTCCTTGGCGAGCAGCTTCTGCCGGTAGTCGCGCGGCATGTCGGCGTACCGCCAGGACTCCTCGCCGAGACGGTCGAAGAGCTGCCCGAGGGCGTGGTGGTGAGCGTCGGCGTGCTCTCGTACGTCCATCGTCGCCAGCTGCAGTCCGAAGGCCGCGAGTGTGCGGATCGTACGGTCCATGCGGCCGTCGGCGAACAGCCCGCCGCGGTGGGCGCGCAGCGACGTCTGGATCAGGGTCAGATCGTGCAGCAGCTCGCCCGTGCCGAGGTAGTCGCGGCCCTCCGCATGCGGCGTGCCCTTGGCGAGGCGCTCGCGGGTGTTGACGAGCTTCTGCCGGATGCAGGTGGCCTTGAGGCGGTACGGCTCCTCGGCGTTCAGCCGCTTGTAGCGGGGGCTGATCTCCGGCAGCAGCTCCAGGTCCGTCCGGAGCGAGCTCAGCAGCTCCTCGGTCGCACCGGCGTAGCGGATGGAGTTGGAGAGCAGTCCGCGCAGGCTGTCGATGGCATCGAGCGCGTCGGTGATGCCGTGCTCGTGCTGGAGGATCAGCACCTCCCAGGTCACCGCGGGGGTGACATTGGGGTTGCCGTCGCGGTCGCCGCCGATCCAGGTGCCGAAGGTCAACGGCCGGGTGCCCGCGGGCAGTTCGACGCCGACCCGCTCCAGTTCCGCGGCGAGGTCCTCCAGGACGTCGCCGACGGCGCCGGCGTGCAGCTCGTCCAGGTAGTAGATGGCGTTGCGCGCCTCGTCGGCCGGTTCGGGCCGTACCACGCGCAGCTCGTCGGTCTGCCAGATGAGGTCGATGTTCTCGGCGAGCCGCAGATCGTGCCGGCGCCGGTCGGCGGGGCTGACCGGGCTTTCGAGGAGCTCGGCGATGCGGCGCAGCTTGTTCAGTACGGAGCGCCGGGCGGCCTCGGTGGGGTGCGCGGTGAACACGGGCCGGACGTTCAGGTTCCTGACCGTCTCGCGCAGATGCTCGGGGTCGGCGTCCTTGAGCCGGTCCGCGGTACGGGCCAGCAGACCGCCCTCGGCCGCGCGCCGCTCGCGCATCTCGTGGCCGCGGTGGACCTGCTCGGTGACATTGGCCAGATGGAAGTACGTGGAGAAGGCGCGCACCAGCTTGGCTGCGGTCTCCAGGTCGGTGTCGCCGAGCAGCTCGGCTGCGGCCTCACCATCGCTGCGCGTCAAGGCGCGGACCCGCTCGACGAGCTCCAGGAGCCCGGGGCCTTCCTGCCGGACGAGGGTCTCGCCCAGAAGGTCGCCCAGTCGGCGGATGTCGGCGCGCAGTTCGGCACTGGCGGTGAGGGTCTGGTCGGCACTGCTCACAGGTGCGGCTCCTTGCAGTGTTTGAGCACGTCTGGAGGGTTCTGGAGGCTGCGGACCGCGCTGTCCGACGACACCCAGGATAGGTGTCCATTTCCCTGCCGTTATCCACAGGTCTCTTGCCGCGAGGCTGCGCGCTGCCATACTTACGTTGCCGTAGGTTACGCGTCCGTAACGCGGCCTCTGTTCCTATCTCTCACCCCACAGGGGACCCCCATGACGACAAGCCCCGATCTGCTGGACGACGTCCCCGAGACGCCGTCGGCCGACCTCCCCTATGCCACGCTCAGCGGGGACAGCAAGCGGTCGAGCGAGCAGATCGCCCTGCTGCTCTTCATCACGGTGCCCTTCGTCGCCCTGCTCGCGGCCGTGCCGCTGGCCTGGGGCTGGGGGGTGAGCTGGCTCGATCTGGGCCTGCTCGTGGCCATGTACTACATCGGCTGCCACGGCATCACGATCGGCTTCCACCGCCATTTCACCCATGGCTCCTTCAAGGCGAAGCGCCCCCTGAAGATCGCACTCGCGGTCATGGGCTCGCTGGCCGTCGAGGGCCCGCTGGTGCGCTGGGTGGCCGACCACCGCAAGCACCACAAGTTCTCCGACGCCGAGGGCGACCCGCACTCGCCCTGGCGCTTCGGTGAGACGCTCCCCGCGCTGATGAAGGGCCTGTGGTGGGCACACATCGGCTGGATGTTCGACGAGGAGCGGACGCCGCAGCACAAGTACGCACCGGATCTGATCAAGGATCCGGCGCTGCGCCGGATCTCCCGTGACTTCATCTACTGGACGATGCTCTCCCTCGCGATCCCGCCGCTGGTCGGCGGCCTGGTCACGATGTCGTGGTGGGGCGCCTTCACGGCCTTCTTCTGGGGCTCGCTGGTCCGGGTCGCCCTGTTGCACCACGTCACCTGGTCGATCAATTCCATCTGCCACGCGGTCGGCAAGCGCCCCTTCAAGTCCCGCGACCGCTCAGGCAATGTCTGGTGGCTGGCGGTGCTGTCCTGCGGCGAGTCCTGGCACAACCTCCACCACGCCGACCCGACGAGCGCCCGCCACGGCGTGCTGCGCGGCCAGGTCGACTCCAGTGCCCGGCTGATCCGCTGGTTCGAGCTGCTGGGCTGGGCGGACGACGTGCGCTGGCCCGATGCCTCCCGTATCGACGCCCGGCGCAAGGGCGAGGCAGCCGAAGCGGCATGATTGACGACGTGGCGATCGACGGCGGCAGCAGCAGTACGGACAAGAAGCGGCCCTCCGGAAGCCGGCGGGCACGCCGGGTCCGGATGACCGGGGCGGAGCGCCGGGAGCAGCTGCTGGACATCGGCCGCACCCTGTTCGCCGAGAAGGGCTTCGAGGGCACATCGGTCGAGGAGATCGCCGCGAAGGCAGGCGTCTCCAAGCCGGTGGTGTACGAGCACTTCGGCGGCAAGGAGGGGCTGTACGCCGTCGTGGTCGACCGCGAGATGCGCCAGCTGCTCGACATGGTGACGAGCGCGCTGACCGCGGGCCATCCACGCGAGCTCCTCGAGCAGGCCGCGTTCGCGCTGCTCGACTACATCGAGACGTACACGGACGGCTTCCGCATCCTCGTCCGTGATTCGCCGGTCGCCCAGTCGACAGGCACCTTCGCCTCGCTGATCAGCGATATCGCGACCCAGGTCGAGGACATCCTCGGCCTGGAGTTCAAGACCCGCGGCTTCGACCCGAAGCTGGCTCCGCTGTACGCCCAGGCGCTGGTCGGCATGGTCGCGCTGACGGGCCAGTGGTGGGTGGACGCCCGCCGTCCCAAGAAGGCCGAGGTCGCGGCGCATCTGGTGAATCTGGCGTGGCACGGCCTGGACGGTCTTGAGCAGAAACCACGGCTGATAGGGCACCGCAAGAGCTGACCGGACTCACCGCGTATCCGCCATCTCATCGACGGCGACGGGCGGGCCGATCTGCTGGGCGCCGACGCGGGCGGCGAGCTGTACCGGTACACCGCCAACGGCCGCGGCGGATTCAACACCAGGGCCAAGATCGGCAACGGCTGGACCATCTACCCCGGCCTGTACTGATCCGCGGGTCCGTGCACCGAGCGCCCCGTCGCACCGTTTCTCCGGCCGGCGGGGCGCTCCCGTGCACTCAGACCGCCCCCGTCCCCGACGGCTCCAGGAACTCCAGCCGGTTGCCGACCGGGTCCTCGGAGTAGAAGCGTCGGTGGCCGGGGAGGTTGTCGTCCCACACCACCTTTGCGCCGCGCTCCTCCAGCCGCGCGGCGTACGCCTCGATCTCTGTGACCCGCAGGCCCGGGTGTGCCTTCTTGGACGGCCTGAAGTCGGCTTCGATGCCCAGATGGAGCTGGACGGACCCCGCCTCGAACCAGCAGCCGCCACGGGCCGCGAGGACCGGCGGCTTGGGGATCTCCGTCATGCCGAGCACATCGGTGTAGTACGCGCGCAGGGCGCCCTCCGACCCTAACGGCGCGGCGAGTTGGACATGGTCCACAGCGGCCGGCATCACGCCCCCTTTCGTGCGACGGCGAAGACGCGGCGGAACGGGAACACCGTGCCGTGCGGGCCCGGCGGGTAAGCCTTGCGCAGCAGATCGCGGTACTGGCCGAGGAATTCGTGTGCGGCGTCGGGATCGTCCGCGAGTTCGGTGAGGACCGGGCGCAGGGCCGTGCCCTTGACCCAGTCGAGCACCGGGTCCTCCCCGGTCAGGAGTTGGAGATAGGTGGTCTCCCAGGTGTCCGTCTCGCAACCGAGGTTCACCAGACGGCCGAGGTAGTCGGCGGGCTCCAGAATGTGGACATAGCGGCGCCCGTGGTCGCCGAGGCGGTCGCGCCACTGCGGGGTGTCGCAGAGCTCGCCGAGCAGGGCGTGGCTGGGAGAGGTGAAGTTGCCGGGAACCTGGAAGGCGAGAGTGCCGCCGGGAGTGAGGCCGTCGATCCACAGGGGAAAAGACTCGGGATGGTTGGGCACCCATTGCAGTGCGGCATTGGAGACGATCAGGTCGTACGGAGCGTCGGGCATCCAGTGCGCGGCGTCGGCGGGCCTGAAGTCGAGCCAGCCACCGCCGGACGTGGTGCCCGCGTGCTCCTTCTCCGCGAGGGCGAGCATCTCGGGTGAGAGGTCGAAACCGGTGATGTGGGCGTCGGGCCATCGGTCCGCGAGCAGTGCGGTGACATTTCCGGGGCCGCAGCCGATGTCCGCGATGCGGGCGGGCCGGTCGAGGTTCGGCAACTGCGGTATCCGGGCGAGCAGATCAAGGAACGGCCGGGTCCGGTGTCCGGCGTGGCGCAGATACTGATGTGGATCCCAGGTTGGTGCGGAATGCATGTTCGAGCCCCCTTTACTGGAACGGTGTGCCGAAACGGAACGAGGTTCCGGCCCGACCATGCCCAAGGTTGAGCCTGAATATATCTTGATGTCAAGAGACTTCACATCGACAGACCCTCTACACTGATCGACATGGAGGACGAGGTCGATCGACTGGTCGCAGCATGGCGCCGTGAGCGCCCCGACCTCGACGTGGAACCGCTCGAGGTGCTCAGCCGCGTCTCCAGGCTCGCCCGCCATCTCGACCGTGCCCGCAGGCTCGCCTTCTCCGAGCACAACCTGGAGCCGTGGGAGTTCGACGTGCTCACCTCGCTGCGGCGCGCGGGCGCTCCGTATCAGCTCTCACCCGGCCAGCTGCTGACCCAGACCCTGGTCACATCGGGCACGATGACCAATCGCATCGACCGGCTGGCCAAGAAGAACCTGGTGGAGAGGCTGCCGGACCCCAGTGACCGGCGCGGGGTGCTGGTGCGCCTCACCCCCGAAGGGCGGGACCGCGCCGACCAGGCGCTGGCCGGGCTGCTTGCGCAGGAGCGTGCGATCCTCGCTGAGCTGTCGCGGGCGCAGCGGGCGGAACTGGCTGCGTTGCTACGCCAGTTGACCGCCCCGTTCGACAACGTCCCCGGCTAGGTCCACGGGGCCGACACCTGCGCGGCGTGCGAGGGCGACCGCGGCGAGCGTGGAGTGGACGCCCAGCTTCCCCAAAACGTTCTGCATATGCGTCCGGACGGTGTGCGGGGACAGGAAGAGGCGCTCGGCGACGGCTTTGCGCCCCAGGCCTGCGACCATGCAGCGCAGTACCTCCCTCTCGCGCGGGGTGAGCGACTCCACGAGCCGCTCACTCTCGGTGCGGTGCTTGCGGGCGGCGGTCAACTCCCGCAGTACGCCCGTGAGCAGGGCCGGGGGCAGGTGGGTCTCGTCCCTCAACACCCCTCGTATCACCGCCAGCAGCCGCTGCAGCGAACAGTCCTTGGCGACCCAGCCGGAGGCACCGGCCTGGAGCGCGAGGGCGGCGCGGCGCGGGTCGTCCTTCTCGGCGAGCACGACCGTACGGACGGCGGGCTGGCCGGAACGGACACCGGCGACCAGGGAGATGCCGTCGACGAGGCCCTCCTCGCCGTTGTCCGGCACGGCACGGGCAACGACGGCGCGGGCGCCGGGAACCACCGGCTGGGTGCCGAGGTCGGCGTCGACGAGCATGACATCGAATCTGCGCCCGTCGGCGGCCGCGCGCTCCAGACATCGCAGCGCGGCGGGGCCGCTGCCGGCCGCGGCGACGTCGACATCGGGCTCGGCCGCGAGGGCGGCAGCGAGTGACTCGGCGAAGATTCGGTGGTCGTCCACCACCAGGACCCGGATACGAACCACAGACACCCCCAGTGTCGGAGGACGGACCGGCGCGGGTACGGCGCCCGGAGAAATGGGGTACTACAGCGGTCGCTCGGCCGCCGCCGTGCTGTGACTGATACCCCGCCCCGGGCGTCGTACCCGACTGTCTCGCCCCCTGATCAACACCGGCCCCCACCGGTGTTGAGCATCAGAGTACGGCTGGGTGGCTGGAGCGGAAGGTTATTTGCAGAACTGATTGGCCAGGCTGTTTAGGGTGTGCCTCATGTTTCGTATTGAGGCAGAAGTCGACAAAGATCGGCGCAGGCTGCTCGGCGAACGACTGGAATCGAGCAACGCGGAACGGTCACCGGCGATACGCAGGTTGCGGGGGACGCCGCACGAGGACGAAGTGCCGCTGGAGGTCTGGGCCCTGAACTCGAGGGGCGCGGTCGTCGGCGGTCTGACCGCCCTGACGTGGGCGCGCTGGCTCCATGTGGACCTGCTGTGGGTCTCGACGGAACACCGGGGCGCGGGCCTTGGCTCCCGGCTGCTGGGGGAGGCGGAACGGCTGGCGCGGGTGGAGCGGGAGTGCGAGTACGCGCGCCTGGAGACATGGGACTTCCAGGCGCCGGACTTCTACCGGAAGCAGGGGTACGAGGTGGTGGGGCGGGTGGCGGAGTATCCGCCGGGGGCCACGGAGTTCCTGCTGACGAAGCGGCTCGTGGGCTGAGCGGGGCGTGTTCCCCACCCCGCCCCTTCCCTGCCGTGACATGTGCGGCTCCGCCGCGTGGGGGCTTCACCCGGTTCAGACACCTGCCCCTCAGGACATGCGCCTCGCGCCCGGAGACGGAATCGCAGTGAAGATCCGGGGTTCCTTGTGGCCCTCCGTCGCGAAGGACTCCAGAAGCGACTTGCGGACCGTAGGGGACATCGAGGTCTCCGTCAGGACGATCGCCGAGCCGCCGAAGCCGCCGCCGGTCATACGGGCGCCCAGTGCTCCCGATGCGAGGGCCGTGTCGACCACCAGGTCCAGCTCGGGGCAGGAGATGCGGAAGTCGTCCCGCAAGGACGCGTGGCCCTCGGTGAGTACCGGGCCTATCGCGCGGACCTCGCCGGACTCCAGGAGTGCGATCACTCGCTCGACGCGGTGGTTCTCGGTCACGATGTGCCGGACCAGGGGGCGGAGCTCCGGATCGGGCAGCCGGTCCAGGGACGCGCCGAGGTCCGCGTACGCGACGTCCCGCAGCGCGGGGACGCCCAGCGCCGCCGCTGCCGATTCGCAGCCCGCGCGGCGTTTGCCGTACTCGCCCTCGCTGTGGGCGTGCTTCACCCGGGTGTCGACCACCAGGAGTTCGAGTCCCAGCGCCGCCAGGTCGAAGGGGATCTGGCGCTGCGAGAGGTCCCGCGTGTCCAGGTGCAGGGCGTGGCCCGCGGTGCAGCAGGCCGAGGCCGTCTGGTCCATGATCCCGGTGGGCGCGCCGACGTAGACGTTCTCGGCGCGCTGGCACAGCCTGGCCGTCCGCCACCGCTCCAGGCCCAGTTCGTACAGGTCGTTCAGGGCCAGCGCCGTGACGACTTCGAGTGCGGCGGAAGACGAGAGCCCGGCGCCCGTCGGCACCGTGGACTCGTAGTGGATGTCCGCGCCGCCCACCGCGTGGCCCGCGTCCCGCAGCGCCCAGACCACGCCCGCCGGATAGTCGGTCCAGCCGCCCGGGCCCCGCCCGGGCGCCAGGTCGTCGACGCGCAGCTCGACCGCGCCGCCCTCGACGTCCGCCGAGTGCAGCCGCAGCACACCGTCGTCGCGCCGCGAAACCGTCGCGACGGTGGTGTGGGGCAGCGCGAAGGGCATCACGAAACCGTCGTTGTAATCGGTGTGTTCACCGATCAGATTCACTCGTCCCGGCGCTGCCCACACACCTTCGCTCATGACGCGTTCTCCCTCCCCCGGGCAAAGTCCCAGGCGTCCGACACGATTCCCGCCAAGTCCGCGCGGCTCGGCTCCCAGCCCAGGCGTTCCTGCGCGGTGGCCGCCGAGGCGACCAGCACCGCCGGGTCGCCGCCGCGGCGCGCCGCCACGACCTCCGGGACGGGGTGCCCGGTGACCTTCCGTACGGTCTCGATGACCTCACGGACCGAGAAGCCGTTGCCGTTGCCGAGGTTGCAGATCAGATGCTCGCCCGGCTTCGCCGCGTCCAGCGCGAGCAGATGTGCCTCGGCGAGGTCCGCGACATGGATGTAGTCGCGTACACAGGTGCCGTCCGGCGTCGGGTAGTCGTCCCCGAAGACCGAGATCGACTCGCGCTTGCCGAGCGCGACCTGGAGGACCAGCGGGATGAGGTGCGACTCGGGGTCGTGGCGCTCACCGTAACTGCCGTACGCACCCGCCACGTTGAAGTACCGCAGCGACACCGCCGCGAGGCCGTGCGCCACCGACTCGCCCGTGATCATGTGGTCGACGGCCAGCTTGGACGCGCCGTAGGGGCTGGTGGGGGCCGTCGGGTCGGTCTCCGTGATGGGCGTGGAGACCGGTTCGCCGTACGTCGCCGCGGTGGAGGAGAAGACCAGCTTGCGCACGCCCGCGGACCGCATCGCGGCGAGCAGCTCCATCGTCCCGCCGACGTTGTTCGCCCAGTACTGCTCGGGCTTGATGACGGACTCGCCGACCTGCGAGAAGGCGGCGAAGTGCAGCACCGCGTCGTACGAGGAGTCCAGCCACTTGGCGGCATCGCGGATGTCGCCCTCGATGAAGTCCGCGCTCGCGGGGACGCCCTCGCGGAAGCCGGTGGAGAGGTTGTCGAGGACGGTCACCTCGTGCCCCGCTTCCAGCAGATGCTGCGCGACCACGCTGCCGACATAGCCCGCACCGCCGGTGACCAGGTACTTCCCACTCATGTACTCGCTACCTCTCGCAGTCGCTGGGCCGCGGTTTCCGGCGGCACGTCATTGATGAACACGCTCATACCGGACTCGGAACCCGCGAGGAACTTCAGCTTGCCGGAAGTCCGGCGGATGGTGAAAAGCTCGAGATGCAGCCCGAAGTCACTCCGGTCGACCTCGTTGAAGGGCGCCTGGTGCCAGGCCGCGATGTACGGCGTCGGCGGCTCGGCCTCCCCGAAGATCCGGTCGAAGCGCCTCAAGAGTTCCAGATAGATCTGTGGAAACTCTGTGCGCGCAGCCTCGTCCAGCGCCCGCAGATCCGGCACCCGCCGGCGCGGGTAGAGATGCACCTCGTACGGCCAGTGGGCCGCGTACGGCACGAAGGCGACCCAGTGCTCGCCCTCCAGCACCACGCGCGCGCCGTCGGACAGCTCCTGTTCCATCACGTCGTCGAAGAGATTGCGCCCGGTTCTGGCCCTGTGCTCGGCCGCCGAGCGAAGCATGAGCGACGTCCGCGGGGTGACAAAGGGGTACGCGTAGATCTGTCCGTGCGGGTGCCCCAGCGTCACGCCGATCTCCGCGCCCCGGTTCTCGAAGCAGAAGACCTGCTCCACCTGCGGGAGTTCGGCCAGCTCGGCGGTGCGATCGGTCCAGGCGTCGAGGACCAGTGCGGCCTGCTCCTCGCTGAGGTCGGCGAACGAGGCGTCGTGGTCGGAGGTGAAGCAGACGACCTCGCAGCGCCCCGAGTCGCCGTCCAGGGACGGGAAGCGGTTCTCGAAGACGGCGACGTCGTAGTCGGCGGCGGGTATCTCGCTGAGGCGGCCGTCCCGGGACGGGCAGAGCGGGCACTCGTCGGCAGGCGGGTGGTAGGTGCGGCCCTGGCGGTGCGACGCGATGGCGACCGAGTCGCCGAGGAGCGGGTCGCGGCGGATCTCGGAGGTGGTGGAGATGGGATCGAGCGGCCGCCGGTCGACGGCGTCGCGTACGGCG
This sequence comes from Streptomyces sp. NPDC005408, assembly GCF_040606445.1. NCBI lineage: Bacteria > Bacillati > Actinomycetota > Actinomycetes > Kitasatosporales > Streptomycetaceae > Streptomyces > Streptomyces sp. NPDC005408. The sequence continues at coordinate 179,832 of NZ_JBEXEX010000002.1, forward strand.
TCGTCGCGGGAGTCGTAGTAGAGCAGCTCACGACCGTCGGCGAGCCGGGTCGACGTCTTCTTCACCTGGGGCTCCCTCAGCCTCCCACACAAACAGAACCGCACATAACAAATCACAAGCCAACAGTCGCCGTCAATGGGCCCGCAGTACGCGCTTACCCCGGGACATATCCACCAGCTCGATCGCAATCAAACAAAGAACACCAAGAGAAGTGTTCAGTTTTTGAACATGACGACGTAAGTTCCGGTCTGATCAGTTCGCGCAACGAAGCGAGTTCCCATGCAATACCTGGCCGAAGGGCTCCGGCTCCCCACGAACGGGCTCGACTACACGATCCTGGCGATCTACTTCGCCGTCGTCCTGGGCATCGGTTTCGCCGCCCGCGCCAGTGTCAGAACCAGCCTGGACTTCTTTCTCTCCGGACGCTCACTGCCCGCCTGGGTCACCGGCCTCGCTTCGTCGCGGCCAACCTCGGCGCCACCGAGATCCTCGGCACGGCCGCCACCGGAGCGCAGTACGGAGTCGCCGTCGTCCACTGGTACTGGATGCGCCATCCCGGCCATGATCTTCCTCGGCCTGGTGATGATGCCGTTCCACTACGGCTCCAAGGTCCGAAGCGTCCCCGAGTTCCTGCTCCAGCGCTTCGACAAATCCGCACACCTGCTCAGCTCGGTGCTCTTCGCCTTCGCCGCGATCCTGATCGCGGGCGTCAACCTCTACGCCCTCTCGATCGTCGTCGAGGCGCTGCTCGGCTGGCCGCAGGTGGTCTCGATCGTCATCGCCGGTCTCTTCGTCCTCGCGAGGACGGGCCTAGGCATGCTCGCCCTCGGCCTCTTCTTCCTGATCTGGCTGAAGCTCCGCCCGACGGCGGCCCCGTCCGAGGACGCCTGAGTCACTGCTCCACTCCCCCTCCGCCGTCTCCGGGCGGCGACGAGACGATCGCCGCCCGGTCCAGGAGCCCCGTGCGCGCGGCCAGCGCCGCCGCCTCGAGGCGGGAGCCGACCCCCAGCTTCATGAGCACCCGCTGCACATGGGTACGGGCCGTGCTCGGCGCGATCCCCATTCCTGCCGCGATCAGCCGGGTGTCCTCGCCCTCGGCGACCCTCACCAGTACCTCGACCTCGCGCGGGGTGAGCAGCTGGAGCAGCCGCTGTCCCTCGTCGTCCGGCTGGGCGGCCGGGTTGAGGAGCTCGGCGAACGCACCCTGGAGCAGCTGCGGGGCCACCACCGCCTCGCCCGCCCGTGCCTTGACCATGGCGCGTTCGACACCCTCGATGCGCTCGTCGTGGCGCACATAGCCGGAGGCGCCGGCCGCGAAGGCAGCCGCGATCCCGCGAGGGTTGGGCACCGGGCCGAGCACCACCACGGCCACCTGCGGGCGCTCCCGCTTGATGGTGACGATCGGATCGAAGGCGCCCGGTTCCGCCGGGGTCGCCGTGCCCATCAGACACACGTCGGGCGCCCTGTTGATCACCAATTCTGCCGCACCGGCCGCGGGAGCCGCCGCCGCGAGCACCCGGTGCCCGCGCAGTTTCAAGGCCGAGGCGAGTGCCTCGGCGAGCAGTCGGTGATCGTCGACCACCACGAGCCGCACGCCCATCGAGCAACCCTCCCCGCCGGAGCTGGCCCCCCGGCCCTCCTGACCCGGCAAGCTACACGCTTGTTCGAGATCGCGCGCCCCTAACTCGGCAGAAGCCCCCCAGAGTGCCGAATTCTTCGCCAAACAGGGCTACTTATGACCGTGGCCCGGCACATCGGTGATCCAATGTGCCGGGCCATGGGCCGGGTCGCGCCGCGCGACGGGTGTCAGTCGGCCGTGCTGAAGGCGACAGCCAGGTACTTCTTCCCGAAGGACGACGAGGACGACGACGGCTTGCTCATCAGAACCCCGCCCACGTACAGCCGGCCGTTGGCATAGCGGTACTCGGCGTAGTCCGTGGAGAAGCTGGTCTCCGCCTCCCGTACCGCCTTGTCGGCCGGATTGTCCATCAGGACCGTCTGCTTGAAGGTGGCGCCGTCGATGCTGACGATCTGGCCACCCTTGTCGTAGGGGGGCCACTTGTACGCGATGATGTTGCCGCCGTCCATCCGGATCGGGAACATCGTGAACCGGTCACCGGCGTCTGCACGGTCACTGGTGGGCTTACCGCTGGCGAGGTCGTACGAGACGATCTCGTTGGTGTCGCCGTACTCCCCGCTGCCCTCGTGGTCGGCGGTCGGCAGATACAGCTTGCCGTTGCCGACGGCGACCTTCTGGCAGGCCTCGACCTCGGTGGAACCGCACCTGGCCTGGAACTTGTCGCCCGTCGCCGAGATCTTGGCGCGCAGTGCGCCCTTGTCGTCGACCGAGAAGAAGTCCGAGATGCCGCCCGAGCCGGTGTCACCGACGTCGGCAGCGACGACCAGCGGCTTGGTGGAGACGATGCTCGCGTAGCCGACGCCGGGCGGCAGCTTGTACGAGAAGACCGGGGTGCCGTTGTCCGGGTTCAGGCCCTGGATGATGACCTGCGGGTTGTCGTACGAACCGCACTTGCGGGCGGCGACGAGCGCCGGGCCGCCGCCGTACCCCATGTCGTAGCAGCCCTCGGCGTTGGCAGTGGGCTTCCAGCGGACGGCGCCGCTGTTGAGGTCGAACGCGGCACCGCCGTCGGTGCCGCCCGCGGCGACCGTGGTGCCGCTCTGGGTGACCTCGGTGAACTTGGTCTTGCCGTCACCGCTGGAGGTGCCGGTGACGGACTTGCTCCACAGCAGCTTGCCGGTGTTGAGGTCGACGACGCCGACCTCGGTGCACTGCTCGTAGTTCTTCGGCGGCGTCCGCTTCTTGGCCTCGAAGACGATCGCGGCCTTGTTGTCCTGGGAGAGATGGCGGGAGGCCGCGCAGATCTGGCCGGGGAGCGGGAGGGTCCACAGGGCGCTGCCCTTGGCCGCGTCGTAGCCGACGAGGGAGTTGACGCCCGGCTTGACGTAGGCCTTGTCGGTGACCCAGGAGCCCTTGACGTTGGTGAGGTCGGTCCGCGCGGGCTCCGGCAGCTGGAAGGCCACCTTGGAGTGCACGTTGGCGGGTGCCTTCTCCTTGCCGGGGCCGTCGGCGGCCTTTCCGCCACCGCCGGTGCCGCCGCCGGAACCCTGGGTTCCGCCGCTGGCGCTGTTCTTGGCCTCGTCCTTCTTGCCGTCGCCACCGTCGTCCTTGGAGGCGAACCAGATGCCGCCCGCGACGATCAGCACGACGGCGACGGACGCCGCGATGATGATCTGCATCTGCGTGCTCAGCTTCTTGCCGCCGCCGCTACCGCCGGGCTGGGGCGGCATGTACTGCGGCTGCATCGGCTGCGTCGGGTACCCGTAGCCGGGCTGGCCCTGCGGCTGTCCCTGCGGAGTCTGCGGATATCCGTAGCCCGGCGCCTGCCCGGGCGCCTGCGGGTAGCCGTAACCGGGCTGTCCCGGCGGCGGCTGGGCGGGCGGCGGAGTCTGCGGATAGCCGTACGAAGGATCCTGCGGGGGCGGCGTCGGGGCTCCGAAGCCTCCGGGCGGCGGATCCTGGGGTGCGCCGAAGCCGCCCTGCGGGGGCTGGCCCGGTGGCGGACCCGGTGGCTGGTTCGGCGGCGGCGGGGGCGGCTGCGTCATGGCGTACTACCTCGGAAGGATGCTGGGGGACGTGGGTCGGAAGGGCTCAGGACGCGGTCACTTGCCGAAGGCCATCATGGTCTTCGTCTCCTTCTCCTCCGCGTCGTTGCTGGCGCTGACGCGGCCGCTGGCGATGAAGAACCGGCCGTCCGCGTACACCATCTTCGACGAGTAGAAGGAGCTCTCGATCTCGGCGGTCGATGCCGGGTGCTGGAGCAGCACCTTCGGCGCGCCACCCGTCGGCGCGATCGTGGCGACCGCGCCACCCGCGTCGTACGACGCGTCCATGTAGACGAGGACGCTCCCGTTCTCCATGCGCAGCGGAGTCATCTTGTGCTTGCCGCCCGCGGGCGAACGCCACTTCTGCTTACCGGTGTCGAGGCTGAACGCGACGACCTCGTTGGCGGTGCCATAGGCGGTCTCGGTCGACATGTAGAAGGTGGAGGCATCGGCGGCCACGCCGGTGCAGCCTTCGAGGTTGTGGCCGAAGACCACAAACGCACCGCCGCAGCGCGGCGCGAACTTGTCCTTGCCGCCCTCGATCTGCGAGCGCGGCTTGCCGTTGTCGGTCAGCGCGACGATCGACCACTTCTTCGGCTCACGCTGGGTCAGCGAAACGACCACCGGGCTGACCGAGTAGACCTTGTCGATCTCCCAGCCGACCGGAGCGTTGTACGTCCACTTGGCCTTGCCGGTGGCCGGGTCGACCTCCGACAGCTGCTGCTTGGGCTTGTTGTAGTCGGACGTGGGGCACTCCGAAGCGGCGAGCAGCTTGGCGCCACCCGCGAAGGCCTGCGGCTTGCAGCCCTCCGACGGGCCCTTGAAGAGCTGCTTGCCGTCGGTCATCGAGAAGCCGTAGGAGGCGCCGGAACCACCCGCGGCAAGCGTGTTGCCGCTGATCGACAGGGTGAAGTCGGAGAGGGCGAAGAAGCCGGTGCTCTTCGGAATCGGCTTCTTCCAGCCCGCCTTGCCGGTCTTCAGGTCGATCATCTGCAGTTCGAGGCACTTGGCCTTCTCGGTCAGGCCGTCCTTGACGCCCACGACGATCTTGCCGTCGGTGGAGGTCTGCACGGGTGCGGAGCACACCTCGGCGCTGAGCGGGACGCTCCACTTCTTCGTGCCGTCGGTCGCCGAGTAGCCGACGACCTCCTTGTACATGGCCTTGACGACGGTGTCGCCCTCGACCCAGGGGCCGAAGACCTCGGCGCCGTTGCGCGGCAGGTCGACGTCGTTCTTCGAGAGGAAGAGAACCTTCGCCTCGCCCGGCTTGCGCCCGGCGTTGAGGTCGTCGCTGCCCTTGCGGCCGTCGCCGCTGCCGTCGCCCTCGTCGACGGACTCCGAGCCGGTCGGCTTGGGGGCGTCGCTCTTGCTGACGTTCTTCTCGTCCTTCTTGTCGTCACCGCCGCTGAGGGCGAGGTAGGTTCCGCCGCCGATGACCAGCAGTCCGGCCACGGCCGCGCCGATGATAACGCCGGGCTTGCCCTTGAAGAAGCTGCCGCCACCGCTGCCACCGGGCGGAGTGGGCGCGCCCGGGTACTGCGGCTGCGTCGGGTAACCGTAGGGGCCGGGCTGCTGGTTGTACGGCCCGGGCTGCTGGTTGTACGGACCCGGCTGGCCGGGGGCCTGCTGCGGGTAGCCGTAACCGGGCTGGGCGGGCTGCTGCTGCTGCTGCTGCGGGTAGCCGTAGCCGGGCGCACCGGGCGGAGCGGCGGGCGGCGGCCCCTGGGGGGCGGGCGGCATCTGCGGCGGCTGCGCGGGCGGCTGAGGAGCGCCGAAGCCTCCCTGCGGAGGCTGGTTCGGGGGCTGCGGCGGCTGGTTCGGCGGCTGTGTCATGGGTTCTTACCTCTGGAAAGGGAGAGATGGGAGAAGGAGTCGGAACGTCCGAATGGCTCGGAACGCGGTCACTTGCCGAAGGCCATCAATGTCTTCGTCTCCTTCTCCTCCGCGTCGTTGAGGCCGTTGATATGGGTAGTGGTGAGGAAGAACCGGCCGTCCGCGTAATCCGTCCGCGGCTCGTTGAAGCCCGACTCGATCTCGGCAGTCGACAGTGGGTGCTTCAGCACGACCTTCGGGGTGCCGCCCGTCCGCGCGATGGTCGCCACCGCACCACCCGCGCTGAACGTCGGGGCGACGTAGACCACGACGCTGCCGTTCTCCACGGTCACCGGCATCATCGTGCGATCGATTCCCACCGATGAACGCCACTTGGGCTTGCCGGTGTCCAGGCTGAAGGCGACAACCTCGTTGGTGCCGTTCGGCTCCGTGGCCAGGTAGAGGGTGGACGCGTCGGCGGCGACACCGGTGCACCACCCCTGGATATCGCCGCGGTAGGCGATGTACGCCGAACTGCTGCAGCGCGGCCGGAATTTGTCCTTGCCGACCTGTAGCTGCGAGCGCAGCCTTCCGCCGTCCGTCAGGGCGATGACGCGATATTCGATCTTCTCGCCGGACTCGTCGAGCTGGTGCTTGAGGGAGACGACCACCGGGCTGACCGAGTAGACCTTGTCGACTTCCCAGTCGGAGGGGAGCGCGTAGGTCCACCTGGCCTTGCCTGTGGCGGGGTCGACGTCCTGGATCTCCTGCTTGAAGTTCTCCGCCTGGCTGGTGGGGCAGCTCGTGGCGGCGATCAGCCTGGCGCCGCCCGCGAACCCGTAGGGCACACAACGGGAGGACGGCTTGCCGAAGAGCTGCCTGCCGTCGCTCAGGCTGAAGCCGTAGGAGATGTCCAGGCCCGTCATGCTGAGCGTGTTCCCGCTGACGGCGAGGATGTAGTCGGTAAAGCCCACGACACCCTTGGGCTTGGGGATGGGCTTCTTCCAACCCGCCTTGCCGGTGTTCGCATCGATCATCTGGAGATCGCTGCAGTCGGCCTTCTCCGTGGTGCCGTTCCTGACACCGATGACGATCTTTCCCTCGGCCGAAGCCTGGGGGGCGCCAAGGCACGCAGGAGTGCCCAGCTTCAGGCTCCACTTCTGGCTGCCGTCGGCCACCGAGTAGCCGGTGACGTCCCGGTACATGGCCTTGACGATCGTGTCCCCGACCACCCAGGGGCCGAAGACCTCGGCGCCGTTGCCGGGCACGTCGACGTCGTTCTGCGCCAGGAACAGAACCTTCGCCTCGCCGGGCCTGCGCCGGGCGTTGAGGTCCTCGACCCCGACGGTGCCCTGATCGGCGGAGTCCGAGCCGGACGGCTTGGGCTTGGCACTGCTCTTGCTGACGGCGGGCTTGTCGTCCTTGCCGTCACCGCTGAGCGCGAACCACGTTCCGCCTCCGATCACCAGCAGGCCCGCGATCGCAGCGCCGATGAGGGCTCCGGGCCTGCCCCTGAAGAAGCCACGGCCACCACCGCCGCCGGGCGGCGTCGGTCCACCGGGGTGCTGCGGCTGGGTCGGGTAGCCGCCGTACGGTCCGGGCGGCTGGTTGTACGGTCCGGGCTGCTGGTCGTACGGACCCGGTTGAGCGGGAGCCTGCTGCGGATAGCCGTAGCCGGGCTGCGTGGGCGGCGGCATCTGCGGCGGGTGGGCCGGCCTCGGCGGAAACCCCTGCGCGTCCCGAGAAACGCCAAAGCCACCCCACGGCTGTTGCTGGCCGGGCGGCTGAGTCATCGGTACTTCCCCCTTGGTGCGGCCCGCTGCCCGAGCCGTTCTCCCCGCTGTTTCACGTCGGTCGAGCGGGGCTTATTTCTATCATTCGGGGACGCACGAACGAGGGGCCGGTCCGCCCCTGTTCCCAAGGGAGGACCGGCCCGTGATGGGGTTGTTACGCGGTCTCCACGGCTTCCCCACGACGCCTCGGCCGGGTCGAGTTCGCTACGCGTCCTCGGCCAGTTCCAGCCAGCGCATCTCCAAGTCGTCCCGCTCGCCGATCAGTTCACGCAATTCCGCGTCCAGTTTCGCCACCTTCTCGAAGTCCGTGGCGTTATCGGCGATTTGGGCATGCAGATTGGTCTCCCGGTCGGAGACCTTGTTCAGCTGCCGCTCGATCTTCTGCAGTTCCTTCTTCGCCGCGCGCACATCCGCCGCCGACTTCTCGGATGTCTTGGCGGCCGGCGCGGGAGTCGGCGCCGGGGCGGCGGTCTCGATCATCCGCTGCCTGCGCTCCAGGTACTCGTCGATGCCGCGCGGCAGCATCCGCAGGGCCGCGTCGCCGAGCAGCGCGTACGTCTTGTCCGTCGTCCGCTCGATGAAGAAGCGGTCGTGGGAGATGACGACCATCGAACCCGGCCAGCCGTCGAGCAGGTCCTCCAGCTGCGTCAGCGTCTCGATGTCGAGGTCGTTGGTGGGCTCGTCGAGGAAGAGGACGTTCGGCTCGTCCATCAGCAGCCGCAGGATCTGGAGCCGGCGCCGCTCACCACCGGACAGATCGCCGACCGGCGTCCACTGCTTCTCCTTGGTGAAGCCGAACTGCTCGCACAGCTGGCCCGCGGTCATCTCCCGGCCCTTGCCGAGGTCGACCCGGTCACGCACCCGCTGGACGGCCTCCAGCACCCGCAGGTTCGGGTCGAGCTCGGCGACCTCCTGCGAGAGGTACGCCAGCTTCACGGTCTTGCCGACGACGATCTTCCCGGCCGCGGGCTGCTTGTCGCCCTGCGTACGCGCGGCCTCGGTGAGCGCCCGCAGCAGCGAAGTCTTGCCCGCGCCGTTCACACCGACCAGGCCGATACGGTCGCCCGGGCCGAGCTGCCAGGTCAGATGCGTCAGCAGCACCTTCGGTCCGGCCGTGACGGTCACGTTCTCCAGGTCGAAGACGGTCTTGCCGAGGCGGGCGTTGGCGAACTTCATCAGCTCGGAGGTGTCGCGCGGCGGCGGCACATCGGCGATCAGCTCGTTCGCGGCCTCGATGCGGTAGCGCGGCTTGGACGTACGGGCGGGGGCACCGCGCCGCAGCCAGGCCAGCTCCTTGCGCATCAGGTTCTGCCGCTTGGCCTCTTCCGTGGCCGCGATGCGATCGCGCTCGGCGCGCGCGAAGACGTAGTCGCTGTAGCCGCCCTCGTACTCGAAGACAGAGCCGCGCTGGACGTCCCACATCCGGGTGCAGACCTGGTCGAGGAACCAGCGGTCGTGGGTGACGCAGACGAGCGCCGAGCGGCGGGCCTGCAGATGCTTCGCCAGCCAGGCGATGCCCTCCACGTCGAGGTGGTTGGTGGGCTCGTCGAGGACGATCATGTCCTGCTCGGCGATCAGCAGCTTGGCGAGCGCGATCCGGCGGCGCTCACCGCCGGAGAGCGGCGCGATGACCGTGTCGAGGCCCTGCTCGAAGCCCGGCAGATGCAGATCGCCGAAGAGCCCGGTGAGGATGTCCCGGATCCGTGCGTTGCCCGCCCACTCGTGGTCGGCCATGTCGCCGATGACCTCGTGCCGGACGGTCGCCTCGGGGTCGAGGGAGTCGTGCTGCGTGAGCACACCGAGCCGCAGGCCGCCGCTCTGGGTGACGCGTCCGGTGTCGGGTTCCTCCAGCTTGGCGAGCATGCGGATGAGGGTCGTCTTGCCGTCGCCGTTACGGCCCACGACGCCGATGCGGTCCCCTTCGGAGACGCCGAGGGAGATTCCGTCGAGCAGGGCACGTGTTCCGTACACCTTGCTGACTGCCTCGACATTGACCAGGTTGACGGCCATTTCACTCCTGTACGGGGGGATGGATCGACGTCCCAGCCTAGTCGCCGCGGGGTGTGCGATAGCGTGCGGCGGTTGATCGGGAGCGGGGGCACGGGGTGGCTGAGACGTTGTGGGACCGGTTCGTGCGGCATCCCTGGCTGCCGCAGACGACCGGAGTGGCAGTGGTGGCCGCGATCGTGGCGGGCATCGTCCTCGTACGGATCGAACTGCGCGAGGACGACAATGCCGACCTCCTCGCGACGGCCTGCGCGGGAGTACTGCCGCAGCAGGCGCTGCGGGAGGTCCTTCCCGGCGACGAGCGGTGGCAGCTGCGGACCGACCGCGAGACGGTGGGCCGTCCCGGCTCACGCGTGCTGATGAAGTGCTCGCTCGGCCGGGGCGAGGAGCAGGGCATCGAAATCACGGCGGTGCCGGTCCTCGATGCACCGGTCCAGGGTGTCCGGCTCCGCGACCTTCTCGACTCGAACGACGGTGATCCTTACTGGGCCGGCGCCTATCAGGAGGCCGACGCCCACGTGACGGCCGAGTGTCCCAAGGGGCTGCCCGGCTATCCGCGGTCCGTGACCCGTTTCCGCGTCCACGCGTCGCTGCGCATCGGCGACGACGGAACGACGAGCAGCAATTCCGCGCTGAACGACGCGGTGGCCGCGGTTGCCAATCACGTCCGTACGAAGGGCGGCTGCGGTGGGGAGGCGGTCGACCCCGCTTGGGTACTGCCGCGAGGTGAAAGCAACAGCGACGACGACAGCGGGGACCCGGACGTGAACGCGCCGGACTGCCCGTGGTTCAAGCCGGAGCTGCTTGGCGACGGCTGGACCGCGAACCACAGCAACAGCCGCCAGGGCGGGGATCCCGCCTGGTCCCGAGCCTGCGCCGGCACCCTCGAACAGGCGGATGCCCCGTCGGAGCAGGAGCGCTTCGCGGCCGTCACGTCCGCGAGCTGGTGGGGCGCGGCGCTGCCCGAGGTCCGGATCGAGTACGGCGAAGAGCTCGCCGCAGCGAAGAGGAACACCCTGCCGCCGAAGGGCAAGCGGCGCAGCTATCCGGTCGCCGTGTGGGCGGAGGCAGTGTGCCCCGAAGGGACGTCACTGCACCGCGTGACCCTGGACAGCGTCACGCGAGGGTTCACCGCGGATCACATCGACGGTCTGCTGGACCGGTACCTGGATGCCGCGAAGTGCCACGACACCAAGGTCCTGGGGAAGGTGTGGAAGTGAGCGGGTTCTGGCGTCGGCGGAGCGTGCGCCTCACCGCCTGCTGGACGGCGGCAGCCGTCGTGATCGCGGGCTTCTTCTTCTGGCTGACGGGCGGCTACGACGCCTGGCGCAACGACCGGGCGCTCGACACCGTCTGCGACGGCGATGTGGCCGCCGAGCAGGTGCGGAAACTGTTCCCGGACGTCGAGCTGGAGTCCTGGGACACCGCGCGGTCGGGCGTGCGGCACTGCTACCTGCGGGCGGCCGACGAGGAGAAGGACGGGCGCGCCGCCGTCACTCTGGGCATCTGGCGGACGAGCGATTCCTCCGTGTCCTTCGAGGCGGGCCGCTTCTCGGCGCCGCTCGGGCACGGCTGGACCGGCTCGTTCAACTACGACCCCGATGTCCGGTCCGACGACCATGACGAGGCCAAGGCAACCCTGCTGCTCGACTGCGGCAAGGAGCCGCGGGACGGGCTGCTCGTAACAGTCGACGCCAGCCTCGGCCGGGGCGACTTCGACGAACCGGCGGCCCGCACCCGCCTCACCGCTGTGCTCACCGGGACTGCTGAGCGGTACGCGAAGCGGACCGGCTGCAAGGCCCCGATGGGCAAGCCCGTGAAGGACGTCGGGGTCGTCACTACGACGTGGGACTACAAGCCGCTGGCGAAGGCGTCCGGAAGCTGTGCGGGGATCGTCACACCCGCGGAGGCCCGGCGCTGGGGAGTGCAGACGGCGGTCGAGATCGCCGCCGCACCGGCGCCGATCGAGAGCTGCTCGCTCGGCGGGTTCAAGGCGTCGGGGCTGTACGACTTCAGGGCGTACTACGGCCCCTTCGCCGAGGAGGAGCTGTCCAAGGGGAGCTACGACTCGCGCGACGACGACAAGGCCGACTCCCCCGACGGCTCGTACGCACTCTCCGCCGAGTGCCGGGGCGCGCAGGGCACCGCGCTGTTCACGGTGGAATCCCTGCACGACGAGTGGGACCGCGGCCGGGCCGCGACGGTTGTCGACCACAAGGGCCTGCGGGCCGCACTGAAGCGGTTCGCGGAGCGGTCGGCGGCGTGGCACGGCTGCGGGAAGCCGGCCGCCCGCTAGGTCCTGTCCGGTCGATCAGGCCGGATCAGGGAGCGGCCCGCCGCGGAGCGGCTGATGTCACTCCGGTGCGTGCGTGGGGGCACCTCCCGTGCCCGAAGGGCTACGGGGGAGTGCCGTGCCAGGGCACGCGAGCCCGGCAAGATCGGCCGGACAGGGCCTAGGAGACGGCAGGCCGCCTGGTCCGGCGGCCCGCTCGTTCGACGAGGAGCCAGCCGGTCAGGGCCATGGCGACGGCGGCGGGCGCGGTGACGCGTACGGCGACGAGCATCGCGGTCCTGCCCTCCAGCATTCCGCCGAAGCCGACCATCGAGAGGCCGAGGACGCCGAAGAGGCACAGCGTGATGCCGAGCGCGGCGACCGGTCCGCCGGAGCCCGGGCCGGGCTTGGCGGACGCGGGCCGTTCGAAGGAGCGGAACGCGGCGACCAGAAACGCCGTGAGGACGAGCGCGGCAGCGATACGGACCGGGACCTGGGCCCACCAGGCCGCGGTGGCGGGCGCGGGCAGCGTGACGTCGAGGGCCAGCATCGCGCCGTACACCCCGAGCATGGCGGTGAGGTGCCACAGGAATGCGGTCATGGCGACCCCGTTGGCGGCGACGACACCGCGCCAGACCTTCGGGCGGGCTGCCAGCCGTGCGCCGGGCGCACGGAGCAGTTCCACCGCGCCGACGAGCCACAGCCCGTGGCACAGGAGCGCGAGGGTGGGCGGGGCCATGTTGGAGACCTTCTCGCCCGGCATCCCGACCATCGACAGCGGGTACGGCCCGAGCGCGACCAGCGCGGCGGCCCCGGTCAGACCGGCGGCGGCGAGGGCCGCGGGCATCCGTATGCGGCCGTCGGCGCGGAGGAAGCCGAGCTGGTGGACGGCGAGCCAGACGAAGGCGAAGTTCAGGAACTCCACGAAGGGCACGTGCCCGGCGAAGCGCGCCACGTCGACGAGGACGGCACCCGCGACGAGAGCGCCGAATGCGCCCCATCCGTAACGCTCATGGAGCTTCAGCAGCGGCGGGGTGAAGGCGACCATCGCGAGATAGATCCCGATGAACCACAGCGGCTGCGCGACGAGCCGCAGGGCGACACCGGGCAACCCGCCGTCTCCGCCGAGCAGTTGCAGCAGAAGGGCGGCCGCGCCCCAGACGAGGATGAACACGACGGTGGGCCGCAGCAGCCGCTGGAGTCGGGCCCGCAGAAAGACGGAGTAGACGGATCCGTCGGGCTGCCTGCGGCGCAGGGAGCGGTAGGAGAGGGCGTGCGAGAAGCCGCCGACGAAGAAGAACACCGGCATGACCTGGAGCACCCAGGTGAGGAGTTGCAGTCCGGGCACGACGGCGAGGAGATTGCCGACCTCGTCCCCGGTGACAACGGCCATCAGCCAGTGCCCGAGGACGACGGTCCCGAGCGAGGCGACCCGCAGCAGGTCCACATACCGGTCCCGCGCACCTGGCGTGGCGGCGGCGAGCTCACGAACGCTTGATCCCATGGGGGTACGGTGCCGCAGGGCTTCGGGGTCGCGTGAGCGCTCCCGTACTCAACCGGGATCTGAGTACTTACAGGACCGTCGCGCCCGCCGTCGGCGACGAAGCAACCCTCGCCGTGCGGCAGGTGCCCGACGCGAGGAGCGCGTCCGCCACCGAGCGCGCCGACTCCTCGTCCTTCGTCAGGAACGCCGTCGTCGGGCCCGAGCCCGAGACCAGAGCCGCCAGCGCGCCCGCCGCCGTCCCCGCCTCCAGCGTCGCCGACAGCGAAGGCCGCAGCGAAAGCGCCGCGGGCTGGAGGTCGTTCGCCAGCGCACCCGCCAAGGCAGTCGCGTCGCCCGTGCGCAGCGCGTCGAGCAGGGCCGGGGAGGCGACCGGGCCCGGGACCACGACGCCCTCGGTCAGACGGTCGAACTCGCCGTACACCGCCGGAGTCGACAGGCCGCCGTCCGCCACCGCGAACACCCAGTGGAACTCTCCGCCGACCTCCAGCTCCGTCAGCTGCTCGCCGCGGCCCGTGCCCAGCGCCGCGCCGCCCACCAGGCTGAAGGGGACGTCGCTGCCCAACTCGGCGCAGATGGCGAGCAGTTCGGAGCGGGACGAGCCGACGTCCCACAGAGTGTCGCAGGCCAGCAGGGCCGCCGCGCCGTCCGCGCTGCCGCCCGCCATGCCGCCCGCGACCGGGATGTCCTTCGCGATGTGGATGTGCACGTCCGGCGACAGGCCGTGCCGTGCCGCGAGCAGTTCCGCCGCGCGCGCCGCCAGGTTCGTACGGTCCAGGGGGACCTGGCCCGCGTCAGGACCCGAGCAGGTGATCGTCAGCGACGACGCCGGGCTCACCGTCACCTCGTCGTACAGCGAGACGGCGAGGAAGACATTGGCGAGGTCGTGGAAGCCGTCGGGGCGCGCGCCCCCCACTGCCAGCTGGACGTTGACCTTGGCAGGGACTCGTACCGTGACGCTCACGCCTTCGCCTCCGCGATCCGTGCGAACTCCTCGACCGTCAGGGACTCGCCCCGGGCCTGCGGGGAGACATCGGCGGCCACCAGGGCCGTCTCGGCCGCTGCCGGCGATCCCGCCCAGCCCGCAAGCGCCGCCCGCAGGGTCTTGCGCCGCTGCGCGAACGCCGCATCGACCACCGCGAACACCTCCGCCTTGGTGGCGGTGGTGTCGACCGGCTTGGACCGGCGCACCAGCGACACCAGTCCGCTGTCCACGTTCGGCGCGGGCCAGAAGACGTTCCGGCCGATCGACCCCGCCCGCTTCACCTCCGCGTACCAGTTCGCCTTCACGGAGGGGACGCCGTAGACCTTGTTGCCGGGTGACGCCGCGAGCCGGTCCGCGACCTCCGCCTGGACCATCACCAGCGTCCGCTCGATCGTCGGGAAGCGGTCCAGCATGTGCAGGAGCACCGGCACGGCGACGTTGTACGGGAGGTTCGCGACCAGCGCCGTGGGCTCCATGCCCGGCAGCTCCTGCACCAGCATCGCGTCGGAGTGGACCAGCGAGAAGCGCGTCGCACGCTCCGGCATCCGCGCCAGGATCGTCGACGGCAGCGCGCCCGCAAGCACATCGTCGATCTCGACGGCGACGACCCGGTCGGCCGCCTCGAGCAGTGCGAGGGTCAGCGACCCGAGCCCCGGGCCGACCTCGACGACCACGTCGTCCTCGCGGACCTCGGCGGTGCGGACGATCCTGCGGACCGTATTGGCGTCGATGACGAAGTTCTGGCCGCGCTGCTTGGTGGGGCGTACGCCCAGCGCTGCGGCCAGTTCACGGATGTCGGCGGGGCCGAGGAGTGCGTCGGGCTCAGTGGTGCTCACTGATACAGCCTACGGCCGCAGTGAGGCCACGGACTCGCCCCCCGCTGCACGAAGAGCTTCTTCGCCCGGTACGTCTGCTCCGATGCGGACGCGTCCTGCGGCCGCCCGCTGCCGCCCAGCGCGTGCCAGGTCCCGGTGTCGAACTGGTACAGCCCGCCGTAGTTCCCCGACGGATCGACCGCGCCAGGACGCCCGCCGGACTCGCAGTGCGCGAGCGAGCCCCAGTCCATCCCGTCCGCGCCCTGCACGGAGTTCGGCAGCGGCTTGGTGCCCACCTTCACCACCTGGGTGACCGGCTCCCGTACCACCTCCTCGGCGACCTTCTTCGGCTTCTGCCGCACCCCGTTGACCGTCCGCAGCGCGTACGTGACCCGGCGTGCGCCCGGCCTGCCCTGCCGTTCGACGACCTCCGTGCCCGCGAAGAGCGAGGAGTCGCGGGTCTTCTCGGTCGCGTACGCGATGGGCTCCTCGCGCACCTCCCGGGTGCCGGTGATCCGCATGACGGTCACGGTCTGACCGTCGCGCGGGAAACTGGAGGGCGGCACGGAGGTGGTGTCCTGGCCGTGCAGCGCGATCCCGGCCTCGTCGAGCGCCTCGCGTACGGTCGCCGCGTTCGTACGCATGGTCCGCTCGCGCCCGTCGGCCATGAACGTCACGGTCCGCTCGGTCCGTACGTCCAGGGCAAGCCCCTGGCGGGAGATCACCTGCGACCGGGACGCGGACAGATAGGCGCCCTCGGCCCGCACCCCGAGCTGGCGCAGCGCCCCGTCGACCGTGCGGGCCGTGGTCCACACGCGGTGGCGCTGCCCGTCCAGGGTGAGCGTGACGGGTCGCCCGTAGCGGACGACGATGTCGTCGCCGCTGGCGAGCGCGGAGCCGGGAGCGGGGGCGACGATGTCGTGGGCGCTGACGTCGAGCCCCTCGTCCTCCAGGAGCTCATCCACGTCGTCGGCGAAGGTGTGCATGGTGCGCGGCACGCCGTCGACGGTGAGGCGCACGGCCTTGTCGCTGGCGACGAAGGCGGACGTGCCGCCGGCCAGGAAGGCGACAACGAGTGCCTGCGGGACGAGGCGGCGCAGGGCGTCGGGCTTCTCGCCGGTCCTGCGCCGGCGAGCGGCTCGCCGGGCCTCGGCACGGCCGACCGCACCTTCCTCCTCGGGGGCGAGGGCCTGGCGGGGCAGGGTCGGCTCGGTGGGGGCGTACGCAAGATCCAATTGCGGTTGAGGAGCCGCGTCCGGGGCGGAGCCCCGGCCGGTGGGCACGGGTGCGCGGCGTCCGCCACGCGCGGCACGGTGACTGCCCTGCGAATTGCTCACGACGCTCCGTAGGTCCGGTCCGGTCCCGCTCGTTGGCGTTGCGGGCCGGGACACTAGCGGAGTCCGGTCACTCTCCAAAGCGATTCGACTACGCAGTGTCGCGACGCTACCCTGTGCGCCGTTATCCCTCAGTAATCAAAGGCGCCAGCCGTGTTGGCCGAGATCGCCGCGGCCAGCGTGTCCTCGTCGACCCCCCTCACCGCCGCCATCGCACGCACCGTGACCGGAATGAGATACGGCGCATTAGGCCGTCCGCGGTACGGCGCGGGCGTGAGGAAAGGCGCATCGGTCTCGACGAGTACGAGTTCGAGCGGGGCGACGGAGAGCGCGTCGCGCAGCGGCTGGGCGTTCTTGAAGGTCACATTGCCCGCGAAGGACATGAAGTAGCCCGCGGCCGCGCACACTTCGGCCATTTCCGCGTCACCGGAATAGCAGTGGAAGACGGTCCGCTCGGGAGCGCCCTCCTCGGCGAGGATCCGCAGCACATCGGCGTGGGCGTCGCGATCGTGGATGACGAGGGCTTTGCCGTGCCGTTTGGCGATCTCGATGTGGGCCCGGAAGGAGCGCTCCTGGGCCGCGATGCCGTCGGCTCCCGTACGGAAGTGGTCCAGGCCGGTCTCGCCGACGGCCTTCACGTGGTCAAGGGCGGCGAGCCGGTCGATCTCGGCGAGCGCGTCGTCGAGGGCGATGTCGCCGCCGCCCTCGCGGGCTCCCTGGCGCGACCACCCGTCGGGGTCGCCGAGCACGATCCGCGGAGCCTCGTTGGGGTGCAGCGCGACCGCGGCGTGCACACTGTCGTGCGCCGCGGCCGTCTCCGCCGCCCAGCGCGAGCCCTTGATGTCGCAGCCCACCTGCACAACGGTCGTCACGCCGACCGCCGCCGCCCTGGCCAGCGCCTCTTCGACCGTGCCCTCCTGCATGTCCAGGTGGGTGTGCGAATCGGCGACCGGCACCCCGAGGGGGTCGGGCAGCGGCGGCGGGGCTGACTTCGAACTCATGGGCGCGATCCTACGAGGCTCGCGCCCGGGACCTCACTTGCGGTGGAAGGGGTGCAGGAGATCGGAAAGGTGCCAGTGATGGGGCTCGCCCGGTTCGGACTGTCCGGGCTGCCCGAGTTCTGCGGACTCCCCGGCGTTGACCGGCTCGGCCTTTTCCGGCTTCTTGGGCTTCTTGGCCGGCACGGGCTCTCCGTGGGGCGCGCTCGGCAGCGGCCCTGCGATCGAAACGGACTGCCCGATGAGGTTGTGCATCGATGAGACCTGTCCCGCCCGCATGATCCGTACGACATGTCCGCCGCAGTTCATGCACGTCGGGCTCGAGAGTGGGGACGGCACCCTCAGACCGCCGGCCTTGTAGACAACGTATTCCTGGCCCGCGCCGTCGACGTGGTGCTCTATCTCGTACGCCTGCTCCCAGCCGTGCCCGCAGCGCATGCAGGCAAAGGCGTATGCCTCGTGGACCTTGGCGGCGCCTGTGATCTCACTCATGCCAGCTCCTCTCCACTGATCCAGTGGACGCCCATCGGGGCGGGAGCGCATCAGCGCCTGTCGATTAATGGTGTGGTCTTTGGTATTCCCATGCAGAAAGGCCCAGGACGCGGTCTGCGCTTTGCCTTTTACGATAGTCCTTTACCGTCGGCGGGGACCGGCCGATCCGCATTCTTTGCCGCGACGACGGCATCGAAGACCTCACGCTTGGGAAGTCCCGCTTCGGCGGCGACGGCGGCGATGGCCTCCTTGCGCCGCTCCCCCGCCTCCTCGCGCACGCGCACCCTGCGCACCAGCTCAGCGGGGTCGAGCTCACCCGGTCCGGCCTCCGGCGCGCCCTCGACGACGACGGTGATCTCGCCGCGTACGCCCTCGGCCGCCCAGGCAGCAAGCTCGCCGAGGCCGCCGCGCTTGACCTCCTCGTACGTCTTGGTCAGCTCGCGGCACACGGCGGCCCGGCGCTCGGCGCCGAACACCTCGGCCATTGCGGCGAGTGTGTCGTCCAGCCGGTGCGGGGCCTCGAAATAGACCAGGGTCCGCCGCTCGTCCGCGACCTCGCGCAGCCTGCCGAGCCGTTCGCCCGCCTTGCGCGGCAGAAAGCCCTCGAAGCAGAAACGGTCCACGGGCAGCCCGGACAGCGCGAGCGCGGTCAGCACGGCGGACGGTCCCGGCACGGCCGTGACCTTGATGTCCTTCTCGACAGCGGCGGCCACCAGCCGGTAGCCGGGGTCGGAGACGGAGGGCATCCCGGCGTCGGTGACCAGGAGCACCCGGGCGCCGCCCACGAGCGCCTCGACCAGCTCCGGCGTACGCGCGGACTCATTGCCCTCGAAGTACGAAACGACCCGCCCCCGGGTGTGCACACCGAGCGCCTTGGTCAGTCTGCGCAGCCGCCGGGTGTCCTCCGCGGCGACGATGTCGGCGCCCTCCAGCTCGGCGGCGAGCCGGGGCGGCGCGTCCGCCACATCACCGATGGGGGTCCCTGCGAGTACCAGCGTTCCTGTCACATACGCCATCCTCGCAGGACCGGACGCACGACTCGCACAGTCACGTTCCCTACGATGGCGCGGTGACCAGTACCGCGCCACAGACCCTTCAGGGCAAGGACGCCGATCAGCAGCCCCCCGGCTGGCAGCAGCGGCTGCGCAGATTCGGCTATGCGCCCCGGCCGGTGATCGGGCTGCGTGAGCGCCTGGTGCCGCCCTACACGCGCCCCTCCGAGCGGCTGTGGCCGGTGTTCGGGATTCCTCCGGCGGTCGTGAACCCGCTGCTGCGGATGGCTGCTTGGGGCGGACCGCTGCTGGTGGCGCTGGTCGCGGGCGTGCTGCGGTTCTGGAATCTCGGCAAGCCCGATGCGGTGATATTCGACGAGACGTACTACGCCAAGGACGCCTGGGCCCTGATCAACCAGGGGTACGAGGGGAGCTGGCCGAAGGACGTCGACAAGCGGATCCTGATCGATCCCTCCAGCGTCCCGGTCCCCACCGACCCCGGCTATGTGGTGCATCCGCCGGTCGGCAAGTGGGTCATCGGCATCGGCGAGAAGATCATCGACTTCACGCCCTTCGGCTGGCGGTTCATGGTCGCCGTGCTCGGCACACTGTCGGTGCTGATGCTCTGCCGGATCGGCAGGCGCCTGTTCCGCTCGACGTTCCTGGGCTGCCTGGCGGGCACGCTGCTCGCCGTGGACGGGCTGCACTTCGTGATGAGCCGCACCGCGCTGCTCGACCTGGTGCTGATGTTTTTCGTGCTGGCCGCGTTCGGCTGTCTGCTGATCGACCGGGACTGGGCGCGCAGAAAACTCGCGGCGGCGCTGCCGACGGACGAGGAGGGCGTGCTGCGGCCCGACGCCACGGTCGCGGAGACACTGCGCCTCGGCTGGCGGCCCTGGCGGCTGACGGCGGGCCTGATGCTGGGCCTGGCCGCGGGCACCAAGTGGAACGGCCTGTATGTGATGGTCGCGTTCGGCCTGCTGACGGTCCTGTGGGACGTGGGCGCACGCCGGACCGCGGGCGCGGTGCAGCCGTACCGGGCGGTGCTCAGGAAGGACCTCGTGCCGGCCTTCGTCTCGACGGTGCCGGTCGCGATCGCCGCGTACATCGCGTCCTGGACCGGCTGGATCGTCACCGACAAGGGCTACTTCAGGGACTGGGCCCAGAAGGACGGCAAGGGCGGCAGCTGGACCTGGCTGCCCGACTGGCTGCGCAGTCTGTGGCACTACGAGAACGAGGTCTACGAGTTCCACGTCAATCTGACCTCCGGCCACACCTACCAGTCCAATCCCTGGAGCTGGATCGTGCTGGGCCGCCCGGTCTCGTACTACTACGAGGACCCGAAGGCGGGCACGCAGGGCTGCCCGGCGGACGCGGCGGACAAGTGCGCCAGCGAGGTCCTGGCGCTCGGCACACCGCTGCTGTGGTGGGCGGCCTGCTTCGCGATCTGCTACATCCTGTGGCGCTGGTTCTTCCGCCGCGACTGGCGCGCGGGCGCGATCGCCTGCGCGATCGCGGCGGGCTGGGTGCCCTGGTTCTTCTACCAGGAGCGCACGATCTTCCTGTTCTACGCGGTCGTGTTCGTGCCGTTCCTGTGCCTGGCGGTCGCGATGATGATCGGCGCGATGCTGGGCCCACCGGGCTCGGACGAACGCAGGCGGACGATCGGGGCGATCGGCGCGGGTGTGCTGGTGCTGCTGATCATCTGGAACTTCATCTACTTCTATCCGCTGTACACGGGCAGGCCGATCCCGGTGGAGGACTGGCGCAACCGGATGTGGCTGGACAGCTGGGTCTAGCAGCAACGAGGCGGGAACGTCTCCCACAAGTGTCGTGTCCACCGTGGTCGTTGTTGGCCCTCGTTGGTCATCGTGGGCCGCCGTCGGACGGCCCAGGGGCGAGCGCCTTGCGCGCCTGTCCGAGGTTCCGACTCAGGTCACTGGATTCCGGTGGCTCTGGTCACCATGCGTTGATGACCGGCGCGTCGGGTTCGTGCTGCCGCCAGGCCTCGTTGAGGCGCGTGAGCCGGTCCGCGGCGGCGATGCCGCGCAGGGACGCGACCTTGCCGTCGCTGACTTCGAACGCCACGGCGCCCACGACCCGGTCGTCGACCACGGCGAGGACGGCGGGGGAGCCGTTGACCCGCGCGATATGGATCGCGGGCGAGCCGCCTGCCAGCCGCCGCTTCGCCGGCGTGGGCTTGAAGCCGGCCCGCACGTAGGAGGCGACGCGCTCGCGCGTCTTGTACCGCAGCAGCCGCCTGGCCAGTCCGGCGCCGTCCGAGACCGCCGTCACGTCGTCGGTGAGCAGCGCCACCAGCCGTTCGGTGCGCCCCGAAGTGGCGGCGGCGAGGAACTCCTCGACGATCCGGCGCGCGGACGCGGGGTCCACCTCGTCGCCGCCGCGGCGCTCGGCGGTAACCCGACGTCGGGCCCGGTGGACATGCTGCTGGCTCGCGGACTCGGTGATGTCGAGGATCCCGGCGATCTCTGCGTGGCTGTACGAGAAGGCCTCACGCAGGACGTAAGCGGCCCGCTCGACCGGCGAGAGGCGCTCCATGAGGGTCAGTACGGCCAAGGACACCGATTCGCGCTGCTCGAAGGTGTCGGCCGGGCCGAGCATCGGGTCACCCTCGAGGAGTGGCTCGGGCAGCCAGGCACCGGCCGCACGCTCGTGGCGCGCCTGCGCCGAGCGGAGCCGGTCGAGGCAGAGATTGGTGACGACCTTGGTCAGCCACGCCTCCGGCACCTCGACCCGTTCGCGGTCTGCCGCCTGCCAGCGCAGGAACGTGTCCTGCACTGCGTCCTCGGCGTCGGCGGCCGAGCCGAGCAGACGGTACGCGAGCGAGGCCAGCCGGCCCCGGCTGGCCTCGAACCGATCGATGGCTGCGCTGTCCATGCCGAACAGCCTAGGCGGCGACCCTCACACCGGACCGGTCAGGCGCGGTGGCCAGGCGGCGCTTGCGCTTCGGCATGCCGAAGGTCGGGTGGGCGATGCCCCACCCGGCCCCCTTGAGCACGCCCGACTTGAGCCGCGCGGCGGTCCGGCCGCCCAGGTACCAGGACTTCGACCGGACGTCCCCGTCCACCATCTGGAAGATCGCGTCCCGCCGCCCGAGGCTGATGTGGTTGCCGTGGTACTTCAGCCCGGTGGTCGGGACCTCGCTGCCCGTCAGGCGCGCGATGATCGCGGCGGTCGCCTGCATGTTGGTGAAGCCGGCCGAGGCGCAGGACATCGGCAGCGGCCGGCCGTTCTCGCCGATCGCATAGGCGCAGTCACCGGCGGCGTAGACGTCCGGGTGCGAGACCGAGCGCATGGTGCGGTCGACGACGATCTGGCCGGTCTCGGCGACCTCCAGGCCGCTGGCGGCCGCGATGAGGTGCACGGCGAACCCGGCCGACCACACAGTCACGTCGGCCGGGATGGACGTACCGTCGGCGGCGATCGCCCGCGTCGGCTCGACGGCTTCGATTCCGGTGTGCTCGTGGACGGTGATGCCGAGCCGGTCGAAGGCCTGGCGCAGGTGACGGCGGGCCTTCGGGGAGAGCCAGGCGCCCAGCTCGCCGCGGGCGGCGAGTGCGACCGAGAGGTCGGGCCGCGACTCGGCGAACTCGGTGGCGGTCTCGATGCCGGTCAGCCCCTCACCGACGACCAGCACGGTGCCGCCCTCGCCCAGGTTGTCCAGGCACTCGCGCAGTCGCAGCGCCGAGGACCGGCCGGTCACATCGAAGGCGTACTCGGCCACGCCGGGGACGCCATGGTGGGCGACGGAGCTGCCGAGCGCGTAGAGAAGCGTGTCGTACGCGAGCTCGCCGTCGCCGTCCTCGCCGGTCACGGCGACGGTCCTGCGCTCGGGGTCGACGCCGGTGACGCGCGCCAGGCGCAGCCGCACCCCGGTGCCCGCGAATACGTCGGCGAGCTTGCGGACCGCAAGGTCCTGGCCGATCGCGAGCTGGTGGAGCCGCATCCGCTCGACGAAGTCGGGCACGGCGTTGACGACGGTGATCTCGGTGTCGGCGGGGGAGAGCCGGCGGGCCAGGTTTCCGGCGGCGAAGGCCCCGGCGTATCCGGCGCCGAGGACGACGATGCGGTGCTTCATGGCGTTGCTCCTGTCTCGTTCGCGTGCCCCTTGAACGAGACGGCGCCCCGATTGCTGACAGGAGCCGGGTGTGACGCGGGTCACCGAACCGACACGAGCGGCTGAGCTTCCGACAGGCGCTTGGGCCTGTCTTGGGCAGTCGAAACGGGGCGATGGCCAACTACGGATCGAGATGGCCAACTAGGGCGCGTATCGAGCGGTGATCAATCTGCGGGATTCCCCCTCGGGGCGGGGCCTGGACCGGTAGACGTTCTTGCGTGACGCGAGTGCAGTTGTCGGCGCGGTGGACTGGACTGTGGTGTGCGTGGACTCCACCACCGTGCGGGCTACCAGCACGCGGCCGGCGCCCGAAGGGGGCAGGACTGGCCGGGCGGGGCGATCGGGCGCTCCCGGTGCGGACCCTTGGAGCACCCCCGCACAGGAGCTGCCCGTAGGGCAGGTGGTGGCATCGCCTGCTGCGGTCGCAGTCGACCTGTGCTCGATGTAGTGGGCCCTCACCTTTGTGAGCAATCTGGGGTCATCGGCCTCCTCGGTCGGGTCGGCGAGTAGGTGGCAAGTGGTCTGGAGAATCGTGCGACTGGCGGGGACGGGGCGCCACCTGGTGTGCGGGGGCAGCTCTACACTCACAGCGTCCCAGCTGAACAACTGTCAAAGGAAGCAACTACCTTGCGTAAAGCACGAATAGCCACTGTCCTCGGTGGTATCGCCGCCGCGACCTTGCTCACGATCAGCAACGCCTCGGCCATCAACTTCGAGATCGACGAGGCCGACGCCACGCCGTATGACGGGAGTGTTCCGTCCGCCATGGCGTGCGCCCACAACTCGGTGGGGAAGGGCTGCTTCCGCGAGGTCGGGGACTGGTTCGAGATCGTCGACGAGAAGAAGGACGGGCACGCGACCCTCGTTGCCTGGCGCAGCGTCTTCCCCGAGAGCCAGGCGACCGTTCGGCAAGGAACCATCTGGAACACCGCTGGCTTCCAGACGTATCGATACCAGAACAAGGACCTCCACGAGGGATACATCCTCGAGCTCCGGGTCTGCGCCGGCGAGTGGCACAACAAGCATGTCATCGACAGCACCTGCAGCCCATGGACGACGACCAAATCCTGAAACCACCCACGGCAAGCCGCGGGCCCTCGGCCCGCGGACCATCCGACAATTGTGCTTGAAGGATGGCTGTGCAGTCCGAGCGGCGATCACGCTGCGGCCTGCACCCAACCACCATGCCGTCAGCAGTAAACGTGGTGCGGTGCAGTTCGACGACCCACTCTCCGGGCGTCAGCTGAAGGAGCTTCGCCTCATCCGTCGTGGGTACGCGTGCGAAGAGCTGCTCCTTCTTCTACCCGCTATATACGGGCAGGCCGACCCCGGTGGAGAACTGGCGCAACAGGATGTGGCGGGACAGCTGGGTCTGAGCGTCGCGGTCCGATAACGACCGACTCACCCGTCACTCCTGTCCCGTAGAGTGCACCCGACGCGGGTCGTTGAACACGTTCAAGGACCCGAGCTCCTGGGGAGGGGACCGCAGCAATGCGCAGTGGAGCGAAAGTGGCCGCCGTCGGCGGCGTGTTCATCGTGGTCGCCGGTGGCGTGGGCTACGGCGGCTACAACCTGTACAACGGGCTGACCGGCCATGGCGATGGCGGATCCGACACCAAGTCGGCCTCCGCGCCCAAGAAGACCGGGCCGCCCAGTGCCGAGGAGATCGACCAGGCCGCCAAGGACTTTCTGGCAGCGTGGGCGAGCGGCAATGCACCCGAGGCCGCCCAGCTCACCAACAACGCCGCCGAGGCCCAGCCGCTGCTCGCCGGGTATCGCGACCAGGCGCATGTCTCGGCTGCCGTGATCACGCCGGGTGCGGCGGTCGGCGCGAAGGTGCCGTTCACCGTCAAGGCGACGGTCACGTACGAGGGGCAGAGCAAGCCCTGGTCGTACGCCTCCGAGCTGACCGTCGTGCGCGGGCTGACCACCGGGCGGGCGCTGGTCGACTGGGCGCCGACCGTGGTGCACCCCAAGCTGACGAAGGACGCCACGCTCCGGACGGACCAGGCCTCGGCCCCGCCGATCAAGGCCGTGGACCGCAAGGGGCGGGAGCTGACGAAGGAGAAGTACCCCTCGCTCGGGCCCGTGCTGGACTCGCTGCGCAAGAAGTACGGCGAGGCCGCGGGCGGCACGGCGGGCATCGAGCTGGTCGTCGCGTCCACCAACGAGTCCACGCCCGACCAGACCCTGCTGACCCTGACCAAGGGCACGGAGGGCCGGCTGCCTACGACTCTGGACGCGGATGTGCAGGCTGCGGCGGAGAAGGCCGTGAAGCAGTACGGGCAGGCCTCGGTCGTGGCTGTCAAGCCCAGTACGGGTGAGATCCGGGCTGTCGCCAACAGCCCCGCCGACGGCTACAACACGGCGATGATGGGCGCCCAGGCGCCCGGCTCGACGATGAAGATCGTGAGCGCGACGATGCTGATGGACAACGGTGTCGTGCAGGGACCCGGCACGAAGGTGGAGTGTCCGCCGACGGTCAAATGGGAGGGCGTGACGTTCGAGAATCTCAAGAAGTTCGAGATCAAGAACGGCACCCTCAAGGACAGCTTCCGCCGTTCCTGCAACACCGCTTTCATCAAGGCGGTCAAGCCGCTGAACAAGAAGGGGATCGCCGGTACGGCACTGGGCGCGACGGCCCGCAAGTACTTCGGCATCGGTCTCGACTGGCAGACGGGCGTGGTCTCCGTCGACGGCAGCGTGCCGGAGTCGTCCGGTGCGGAGACCGCCGCCTCGTACATCGGGCAGGGCAAGGTCACCATGAACCCGCTCAACATGGCCTCCATCACGGCCACCGCCAAGAGCGGCGCGTTCCACCAGCCGGTGATCGTCCCGCAGTCCCTCGACGACCGTGAACTGGCGCAGGCCCAGGCGCTGCCCGGCTCCATCGCCCAGGCCCTGCGCGAGATGATGCGCGCCACCGCGCAGTACGGCACGGGCGCGGCCGCCATGTCCTCCGTCGGCGGCGACAAGGGTGCCAAGACCGGCTCGGCGGAGGTCGACGGTCAGGGCAAGTCCAACAGCTGGTTCACCGGGTACGCCGACGATCTGGCCGCGGCCGCGGAGGTCCAGTCCGGCGGGCACGGCGGCGACGCGGCGGGTCCGGTGGTCGCCCAGGTGCTGCGGGCCCGCTGAGCCGGGCCGAAAGCCGCTCGCATGGCCCGTACAGCTACCGCTAGCGTGCGGGCCATGAGCACTCAAGACACCGACGCCCACCCCCGTTTCGCCGAGGCGCTGCGCGAACTGGGGCTCGAGGTCCCGGTCCGCCGTTTCCCCGACGCCACCCGCACCGCCGCCGAGGCCGCCGCCGCGATCGGCTGCGACGTCAGCGAGATCGTCAAGTCGCTGATCTTCGAGGCGGACGGGGTGCCGGTGCTGGTCCTGATGGACGGCTCCTCGCGCGTCGACGTCGAGCGTGTACGGCAGGAGCTGGGCGCCGGATCCGTCAAGCGCGCGAACGCCGATCTGGTCCGGGAGACGACCGGCTACGCGATCGGCGGCGTGCCGCCCTTCGGGCATGCCACCAGGACCCGGGTGCTGGCCGACCGCGGGCTGCTCGACCACGACGTGGTGTGGGCGGCGGCCGGGACCCCGCACACGGTGTTCCCGCTCGACCCCAAGACGCTGATCGCGCACGCGGGCGGCTCGCTGGTGGACGTCCGCGAGCGCACGGCGTGACTCTTGTCGTTGCCGTCGCGGTCCTCATAGCCGCCGTTACGCACGCCAGTTGGAACGCCATCGCGCACACCATCAAGGACCAGATGGTCGCGTTCACGCTGATCGCCGGCGGCGGCACGGTGATCGGGGCCGCGCTCGCCTGCTTCTCGCCACTGCCCCACGCGGGCGCCTGGCCGTACCTCATCGCCTCCGCGCTGCTCCACATCGGCTATCAGGTGCTGCTCATGCGCTCGTTCAGCCTGGGTGACTTCGGCCAGATGTATCCGATCGCACGCGGTACGGCGCCGCTGGTGGTGACCGTGCTCGCGGCGCTGTTCGTCGGCGAGAGCCTCAACTCCTGGCAGCTGGCGGGCGTTGTCATCGCATCGGCGGGCCTGGTGGGCGTGGCCCTGTGGGGCATCAGGGGCTCGGGCGCCCAACCGCACTGGCCGGCGCTGCTGGCCGCGCTGGCGACCGGTCTGTCCATCGCCGCGTACACGGTCGTGGACGGCGTCGGCGTACGCGCCTCGGGCACGCCGCTC
This sequence comes from Streptomyces sp. NPDC005408, assembly GCF_040606445.1. Classification (NCBI taxonomy): domain Bacteria; kingdom Bacillati; phylum Actinomycetota; class Actinomycetes; order Kitasatosporales; family Streptomycetaceae; genus Streptomyces; species Streptomyces sp. NPDC005408. Next base: position 206,797 of record NZ_JBEXEX010000002.1, read on the forward strand.
GGCTATATCGCCTGGCTGATGATCCTGGAGGGGCGCTGATCCCCGCGTACACGTTCTACGTCCACCGGGGCGGGCTGCTCGCACAGTTGCGCCCGTACGCGGCCCGCGGGCTGCTCGGCGCGGCCCTGTCGATCGCGGCGTACGGGCTGGTCCTGTGGGCGCAGACCCGCGCCCCGCTGGCGCCGGTCGCGGCGCTGCGCGAATCGTCGATCATCGTGGGGGCGGCCATCGGTGCGCTGTTCTTCAAGGAACGCTTCGGCGGCCCGAGGATCGCGGCGGCGGGGCTGATGGTGGTGGGGATCGGCCTGATGCTGCGGGCAAGCTGAATTTCGTCACCGCAGTCAGGCCTACGGCATCGGGCAATTCCTTCCTCTCGGCAGCGCGAGATGGTTGCCCTGTCTACGACGCTGTTCCTGGATACGGTGGTTTTGAGGAAAAGAGCCTCACTACACAGGATTAGATCGCCATGTTCAACCGCCGAGGAGCCAGCGAACACGGCCTGACCTCTTCATTGCCTGCCCCCCGGAGAGTGGCCTGGTGGGTGTGGAGCGGACTGGGGACCGTCGCGCTGATCGGTCTGCTGCAGTGGGCCGGCGAAGGTCATTCCGCCTGGGATGTCAATGGGTCGGGATGGATGCAAGACCTCGCCAGATGGGTGGCGCGAACCTTCGGTGGCCTCGGCAGTGTCTTCGATACGCACGGAGGCCTCTCGCTGGGCCAGCGACTCGGGTTCTTCGCATTCGTCCTGCTTCTCCTCTACTTCTACTGGAGGGCGACGCGAGCGTGGCTGGCGTACAAGCCGGGTCCGGTCGACGTTCAGCAACTCACTGACTCGACACCGGTCCTGGGAAAGAACTCACCTTCCATCGAAGACCTGACCGCCGAGTTCCGACGGCAGCTGTCCGAGAGCAGCATGTACGCGCCGACCACGCTGCCAGCCGAGGCGCCGCCGATGAGCTTCCTGGAACTGCTCGGCGACATCGAGATCGACCCGAAGAAGCTGGGTGTCGTTCTGCCGCGCCTGCTCAGCAGACTTCGCCCGAAATTGGCCTATCGGGTCGGCGGGGTGCTCCGGCACCGGGACGAGGAACCGAATCAATACGGCATGACGGTCACCGTCATGGCATTCGTCTTCGGTGGCTCACGCGCGATGACCGTATGGGGAAAGGACTGGGACGAGGTCATCCACAAAGCCGCATGCTGTGTGATCAGCTCGCTGCTGCCCGTGACTCGCGCGGGGAGGCAGCCTCCTTGGCGCCAGTGGTGGGGACGGGAATTGAATCCAGCACTGTACGAGGCTTATCAGCAGGCGACCGAGCTCAGCCGGGCAGGGCGCTATCACGAGGCTTTGGTGCGGTACTACGAAGCGATAGGTCTCGACCCTGCAAATCCCTATCTGCGAGCCGAGTTGGCAGAGGTTCAGGAGAAGATGGGGCTGCACATCGACGCGCTCGATACCTGCCAAAGGGCCCTCACCCTCGACGGGCAGACCGCCTACCGTTATCACAAACGCCTGTGGCTGAACTGGAGCCGACTCCGCTATCTCGGGCGCCCTCGCCGGTACCGCGACGTGCTCGGTCTGCGCTACAGAAACACGATCATCCTGGGAATCTCCGAGATGACGGCGGAGCAGTGGTACGAGCGCAAGGGCACCAATGGCGAACGTACGCACAAGGATCTGATTTCGATCCTTGTGGCACGTTACTGGCCAGTGGCCGTCGACTTGGCCACCATTGATCCGCTGTCCAAGTATCCGGCAGGCGCCAGCGATGAGGAAAAGTCCAGGCAATGGCTCAAGGATGCGTTGTCGCTGGAGAAGCCGCCCGAGGGCGAAGACGCGGATACAACCGAACGAAATGTGAGCCGGCTCCGCGTGGCCTTCCAGAGAGCCTCTGCGCGGGAGACACGCCGTCTCGCCGCTGATGACCTGTGGGCCCGCGTGGCTGGGCTCTATGCGCCCGACAGGGTATGGAGCTGGATACGGCTCTTCTGGCCCTTCTCCTACGTCCAAAGCGCGCGCGGCCCAATGCAGCCCGTGACCCGGGGAGCATTCCAGGTCAACCAAGGAGTGTGGGGACCACTACGGTTGGTCTGGGCCGTCAGCGAGTACTTCGATATCGAACCCTCGCCGCTACGGGACCGTATCGCCATCGAGAAACTCGGCAAACAGACCCACGGGGCACGGAGACGATTTCCTCATTGCCCTCTTTGGCGGCGTCGTGACTGGCTGACCCTTTACAACAGTGCGTGTGTGTACGCCGTAGCCATGAAGATAGCTGAACACCTCAAGACCGATCTTGCCAAGCGTCCGGGCGACACGCAGAAGAAACAGGATGCCACCGAACGCCTCAAGACCGATCTTGCCAAGTGTGCGGTCGAGACGCTGGAGGAAGCGGTTCTGGTTTCGAAAGGAAGGTTCGCTTCGGTGGAACAGGCATGGCTGGTCAATGAGGATCCCGATCTGAAATCCCTTCAGGATGACGACCTCTTCCGTAGCTTCGTGCAGACCGCCTACCCGTCCGCAGAGGTCTCCGACAAATCCGCTCCGAGCAACATCGAGCAGATGAGAGACTACGACTACCGCCTCCTCGAGGAAACCGCCAAGGTCATGCAGGAGGTCTGGCTCCGGCGAAGCAATGAGGCGGGCGTCGATACTCGTGAAGCGACGGAGTGGCTGCGAGTCGAACGTGACATCTGGAAGCGGATTCACGAGGTTGCGGCCGGTGACCACACAGGCAGGTGGCGACACCGCGTGGAGCTCATACGCTACGTCCAGGCCAATAGTCACCCGACCGTGTGCGCCACTGCAGGCTTTCCGCCGTCCGTGCTCGTTGACGATGACGCCCCGGATGGCCGCCCGTCCTCCGAGGATATCGATGAACTGCTTAAGAGCGTGAAGAAGGATACGGAGGGAGTGCGGGCTCCCGACTCACGCAGCCTGCAATGGCAACAGATCCTTAGCCAAGCCTCAGCGAACCGCGTAGCTTCACTTAATGCGACCACCTTCCACGAGCTGTCGTCCGGATTTGCGGCGACTTGGCAGACGCTCCGCGACTGGCTGGCAGGGGAGCCCAAGGACCAAAACGGTGAACAGTCCTTCCTCAAAGCTGTGAAGAGAGTCCCTAAGCCGAACAGGAAGTCCTCCGCGAGGCGCGGCAGAAGGAAGAAATTCTGATTCCAGAATGAGCTTCCGCGAGATTCGTAGCGTCCGGACTCACTCGCCCCCCACGACGTGGACGAATCCGGTGTTCACCGCGAGCAGTCCCCCGTCCACCCGCAGCGTCGTGCCCGTGATCCAGGCCGCGTCGCGCGAGGCCAGGAAGGCCACCGCGGCCGCGATGTCCTCCGGCTCGCCGACCCGGCCCAGGGGGTAGACCTTGCTGAGCCGGTCCAGTTGCCCCTCGCGGCCCGACCAGGAGGGGGTGCGGATCGTGCCCGGGTTGACCTGGTTGACGCGGACTCCGCGGGCAGCCGCGTCGCCCGCCAGCGTACGGGTCAGTGAGGTGAGGCCCGCCTTGGCCGCGCTGTAGGCGTGGTTGCCGAAGTCCTGCTCGGCGTTGACCGAGCCGATGTTGACGATCGCGCCGCGGCCGGACGCCGCCAGCTGCGGCAGTGCGGCGCGGGCGCAGCGGAAGGCGCCGGTCAGCGTGATGTCCAGGTCCCGCTGCCAGGTGTCGTCGGGCTGGTCCTCCAGCAGCGGGGTGTCGGGGCTGCACGAGAAGGCGTTGTTGACGAGTACGTCGAGGGTGCCGAAGCGTTCGACGGCGTACGCGACGGCCGCTTCGACCGCCGTACGGTCGCCCACGTCGCAGCCGGTGGACTCGGCCCCCGCGATCTCCCCCGCCGTCTTCGCGGCCCGCTCCGCGTCCACGTCGGTGACCAGGACGCGGGCCCCTTCGGCGGCGAGCCGTCGCGCGGTCGCCTCGCCGATGCCGCGCCCGGCGCCGGTGATCAGTACCCCGTACCCCTCGAAACGTCCCATCGCGCTGCTCATAGCGCTGAACGTACCGCCCTGATCAGCGCCTGGGCGCGCGGATCGGCCGTAACCCCCTTGCGCAGACCGTTGGTTACGTAGCCGAGCGCGATGCCCGACTCGGGGTCGGCGAAGCCGAGCGAGCCGCCGCGGCCGGGGTGGCCGAACGAGCCGGGGCCCAGCAGCGGGCAGGCGGGGCCGTGCAGCATGAAGCCGAGGCCGAGGCGGGTCGGGACGACCAGGACGCGGTCGGGTCCCGCCGATTCCTCGGTGCGGGCGAGCGTGAGGGTGGCCGGGGCGAAGAGCCGGGGGCCGCCGTCGACCTCGCCGATCGTGGCGGCGTAGAAGCGGGCGAGGGCGCGGGCGGTGGATATGCCGTTGGAGGCGGGGAGTTCGGCGGCGCGGTAGGCGGGGTCGTTCTCGTCGGGCATCGGGTCGATCGCCCCGAAGGCGCGCCGGGTGAGGGAATCGGGGTCGCTGTAAGCCTCGGAGACGGCGCGTTTGGGGCGCAGCTTGAGGCCGCCGCCGTCCGCCGCCGCCGGCTCCTCGACGGGGCCGATCCGGCCCACACGGTGCGCCTCGTCCTGGGGCAGCCCGATCCAGAAGTCCAGGCCGAGCGGTCGGGCGATCTCTTCGGCGACCCAGCGGCCGATGGTGCGGCCGGTGACGCGGCGGACCAGTTCGGCCAGGAGCCAGCTGTAGGTCTGGGCGTGGTAGCCGTGGTCGGTGCCGGGATCCCAGGCGGGGCGCTGCGCGGCGACGGCGGCCGGACCGCTCACGCCGTCGGCGGCCTCGGCCGGGGTGAGCGGGCGGTCCAGGGCGGGCAGCCCGGCGCGGTGCGAGAGCAGCTGGCGTACGACGACGCGCTCCTTGCCCGCCGCCTTGAACTCCGGCCAGTACGTGCCGACGGGGGCGTCCAGGTCGATCTGCCCGCGCTGGTGCAGCAGGAGGACGACGGCCGCGGCGATGCCCTTGGTCGCCGAGCGGACGATCTGCGCGGTGTCCAGGGCCCAGGGCTCCTGCCCGGCTGCGTCGTCGACGTTCCTGGTTCCCGCCCACAGGTCGACGACCTTGCGCCCGTCCCGGTAGACGGCGAGGGCCGCGCCGCGCTCGCCGCGCTGCTCGAAATTGCGCATGAAGGCGTCCTTGACCGGCTCGAAGCCCTCCGCCACCGTGCCCCGGACGTCCACTGCGCCTGCTTTCCCGCTCCCGCTCATCCCCCCATGGTGCAACGTGGTCCGGACCACGTGACTCCGGGGTCAGCTCAGCGGTGCGAGGGCGGCGTCAAACGGACACGGACTTCGGATCGAAGCCGAACGGCAGCTCCAGGCGGTGCGCGCGCATCAGCTCCTCGTCGCTCAGCAGCTCCTGCGTGGGCCCGTCCGCCACGATCACGCCCTCGCTGAGGATCACCGCACGCGGGCAGAGCTCCAGCGCGTACGGAAGGTCGTGCGTGACCATCAGCACCGTGACGTCCAACGACCGCAGAATGTCGGCCAGTTCGCGCCGCGACGCCGGGTCGAGATTGGACGACGGCTCGTCCAGTACCAGGATCTCCGGCTCCATCGCGAGCACCGTGGCGACCGCGACCCGGCGGCGCTGCCCGAAGGAGAGATGGTGCGGGGGCCGGTCCGCGTACTGCTCCATGCCGACCTGGGTCAGCGCAGAGACGACCCGCGCCTCGAGCTCCGCACCGCGCATGCCCGATGCCGCAGGGCCGAAAGCCACGTCCTCGCGGACCGTCGGCATGAACAGCTGGTCGTCCGGGTCCTGGAAGACGATGCCGACCCGGCGGCGGATCTCGGCGAGGTTCGCCTTGGCGACCGGCAGGCCCGCGACCGTCACCGAGCCCACGCCGCCGGTGAGGATGCCGTTGAGATGCAGGACGAGCGTGGTCTTGCCCGCGCCGTTGGGCCCGAGCAGGGCGACCCGCTCGCCGCGGGCCACCGTCAGGTCGACGCCGAACAGGGCCTGGTGGCCGTCGGGGTAGGCGTAGGCGAGGCCGCTGACGTCCAGAGATGCGGTGGTCATAGGGTCCATCCCAGCAGACAGACCGCGAGCGCGGTCAGCGGGAGTGCGGCGGCGTACGTCCACTGCGCCCGGGTCGCGGTCACCTCGTCGATGACCGGCATGGTGCCGGTGTATCCCCGGCTGACCATCGCCAGATGCACGCGCTCGCCGCGCTCGTAGGAGCGGATGAAGAGCGCGCCCGCGGACTTGCCGAGGACCCCCCAGTGCCGGATCCCGCGTGCCTCGAAGCCGCGGGACCTGCGGGCGATCGACATCCGGCGCATCTCGTCGGTGATGACATCGCCGTAACGGATCATGAACGACGCGATCTGGACGAGCATCGGCGGCAGTTTGAGCCGTTGCAGTCCGAGCAGCAGGGAGCGCAGCTCGGTCGTCGAGGCGAGGATCACGGAGGCGGCGACACCGAGCGTGCCCTTGGCCAGGACGTTCCAGGCGCCCCACAGGCCGGGGACACTCACCGACAGGCCGAGCACCTGCACCTGCTCGCCCGGGACCACGAAGGGCATGAGGACCGCGAAGGCCACGAACGGGATCTCGATCAGCAGGCGTCGCAGCAGAAATCCGGCGGGGATGCGGGCCGCTGCCGCGACCGCGGCGAGCAGCACCGCGTACAGGCCGAAGGCCCAGACCGCCTCGCGCGGCGTGGAGACCACCACCAGCACGAAGCAGAAGACGGCCGCGAGCTTGCAGTGCGGGGGCAGGTCGTGGACCGGGGAGTGGCCGTGCCGGTAGAGCTTGTGGGTATGGCCCGCGCCCATGTCAGATGGTCTCCGGTACGCGGGTGGGCCCGGCGTCCTTCGTCTGGCGGCGGCGGATCGACCAGAAGATTCCGGTACCGGCGACGACAGTGACGCCGACGCCGATCACGCCCGCCAGGCCTCCGGAGAGCCGGGCGTTCGCGATGTCCTTGACGCCGTAGTCGGCGAGCGGCGAGTCCTTGGCGGAGTGGTCCTCGACCTTCTTGTCGATGCCCTTGTCGGCGGCGACCTTCTCCAGGCCGTCGGGGCTGGCGGAGGCGTAGAAGGAGACGAAGCCCGCGAGGACGAGGGCGGTGACCAGGCCGGTCGCCCAGACCGCGCGCGTCGAGCGGGCGGCGACGGGGACGGGCCGGGCGGCGGGGGCGTCGACCAGCTCACCGCCGACGCGCAGCTTGAGCGGGGCGGCCAGGCCACGCGCGCCGTAGACCAGGTCGGGCCGCACCGCGACGACGGCGCCGACCGTCAGCATGGTGATCACGGCCTCGCCGATGCCGATCAGGACGTGGACGCCGACCATCGCGGTCAGCACCTTGCTGACAGGGACGTCGGTGGTCCCGCCGATCGCGTAGATCGCGGTGAAGACGCAGGCCGCGGCCGGTACGGAGATCAGCGCGGCGGCGAAGGAGGCGACGGTGACCGAGCGGCGCCTGCGCGGCAGCACCTTCACCAGGCCGCGGAAGAGCGCGTACGCGACGACGACCGTGACCACGCCCATGACCGTGATGTTCACGCCGAGCGCGGTGAGGCCGCCGTCCGCGAAGAGGATGCCCTGCATCAGCAGCACGACGGATATGCAGAGCACGCCGGTGTACGGACCGACGAGGATGGCGGCCAGTGCCCCGCCCAGCAGATGTCCGCTGGTGCCGGCGGCGACGGGGAAGTTCAGCATCTGCACGGCAAAGATGAACGCGGCGACCAGGCCCGCCAGCGGGGCGGTGCGTTCGTCCAGCTCACGGCGGGCGCCGCGAAGGCTGACGGCGACAGCACCGGCGGCGACGGCCGCGGCACCCACCGAGACCGGGGCGTTGATGAATCCGTCGGGGACATGCATGTCGGGCTCCGCTTCGGACAGATGAATAACTGTTCAATGATAGAGCCTTGTTGCAAACGACTTGCAAGAGCGTATCCATCACGATTGGAGTCGAGCCTCACGCCCCAAATATGGGACATTAGATGACAAAGCAGGCGAATGTGAGGAGCTGGCCGATGTCCGCAGTCGTCAAAGATCATGCATTGGCCAGAATCGTCACCGACGCTCCGCAGTACCGCTCCGTCCGCGTCGTACTGAGCTACGACCCCGACGACCCGCAGGCCGTGTGCTTCGCGTTCCCCAGCGGCCGCGCCTGGACCTTCCCGCGCGAGCTGCTGGAAACCGGACTGCGCGCCCCCGCCCGCAAGGGCGACGTCGAGGTCTGGCCGTGCGGCCGCGTCCAGGCCGTGGTGGAGTTCCATACCCCGGACGGCGTAGCGGTGGTGCAGTTCGACACGAAGGTGCTGATCCGCTTCCTGCGGGACACATACGCAGTGGCCGCACCCGCCGCCCGAAGGTGACGAGCACGGCCACTGAGTGCCGCGACGGACCCCGTCCCCACGGTGCCGTCGCGCTGCCGGGGACGTACGCGCCGCTCGCAGCGACGCCCCCGGAGCCATGTGACTAGACGCGGACCAGCTTGCGCTCCTCGTCCGGGTCCTCGGGACTGTCGGCGAGCTCCTTGTGCAGCTTCTCGCCCTCGACGTCCACATTGGGCAGCGCCCGGTCCAGCCAGCGCGGCAGCCACCATGCCTTGTGGCCGAGCAGCGCGAGCACCGCGGGCACGATCGCCATCCGGACCACGAAGGCGTCGAAGAAGACCGCGATCGCGAGACCGAAGCCGATCATCTTGATCATCTGCTCACTGGAGCCGATGAAGCCGGAGAAGACCGCGATCATGATGACGGCCGCCGCGGTGACCACACGGGCCCCGTGCTTGAAGCCGGTGACGATCGCCTCGCCGGGCCGCTGACCGTGGACGTACGCCTCACGCATCCGCGTGACCAGGAAGACCTCGTAGTCCATGGCGAGACCGAAGACGACGCCCACCATGAAGATCGGCATCATCGACATGATCGGGCCGGTCTGCTCCACGCCGAACAGCGAGCCGAGCCAGCCCCATTGGAAGACGGCGACGACAGCGCCGAGCGCCGCGACGACCGAGAGCAGGAAGCCGAGAGCCGCCTTCAGCGGTACGAGGACCGAGCGGAAGACCACCATCAGCAGCAGGAAGGCGAGTCCGACGACGAGCGCGAGATAGGGCAGCAGCGCGTCGTTCATCTTCTGCGAGAAGTCGATGTTCATCGCCGTCGCGCCGGTGACCAGCACGTCGTCGCCGCTGTCGGCCCGGATCGAGTGGACGAGGTCCTCGGTCTCGACCGAGGATGGCCGGTCCTTCGGGATGACCGTGATCATCGCGGTGTCGCCGGACTTGTTGAGGGTCGGCGGGGTGACGGCCACGACTCCGTCGAGGCCCTTGATGTCCTTGACCGTACGGTCGGCCGTGCCCTTGTCGCCGTCGACGACCACGAGCAGCGGGCCGTTGAAGCCGGGGCCGAAGCCGTCGGACAGCATGTCGTAGGCCTTGCGCTGGGTGGTGCTGACCGGCTGCGAGCCGTCGTCCGGCAGACCCATCTCGAGCGAGGACGCGGGTATCGCGATCGCGCCGAGGCCCACCACACCGGCGAGCAGCACGGTGACCGGGCGGCGCAGTACGAAGCGGGACCAGCGGGTGCCCATGTTCGGCTTCTCGCTCGTCTCCTTGCCCTTGCGCACCTTGCGGCCCAGCACGCGCTTGCCGGCGAAGCCGAGCAGCGCGGGGATCAGGGTGAGCGCGATCAGGACCGCGATGACGACCGTGCCGGCGGCGGCGAAGCCCATCTTGGTGAGCATCGGGATGTTGACGACGGCGAGACCGACGAGCGCGATGACCACCGTCAGGCCCGCGAAGACGACCGCGGAGCCCGCGGTGCCGACGGCCCGTCCTGCGGCCTCCTCGCGTTCGCGGCCCTCGGCCAGCTCGGCGCGGTAGCGGGAGACGATGAAGAGCGCGTAGTCGATGCCGACCGCGAGGCCGATCATCATCGCGAGCGTCGACGTGGTGGAGCCCAGGTCGAGGACGTTCGCCAGCGCGGTGATGGTCGAGATACCGATGCCGACGCCGATGATCGCCGTGAGCAGCGGAAGACCGGCGGCGACCAGCGAGCCGAAGGTGATGACGAGGACGACCGCCGCGATGGCGACACCGATGATCTCGCCCGCCCCGGTCTCCGGGACGGCCTGCAGCGCGTCGCCGCCGATCTCGACGGTGAGCCCGCTGTCACGCGCGTGGTCCCCGGTCTTCTTCAGCGCCTCGCGCGTCTCGTCGGTCAGCTCCATCCCGCTGACCTTGTACGTGACCGATACGTACGCCGTGCCGCCGTCCTTGGAGACGGCGTTGGCGGTGAACGGGTCGTTGACGGAGGCGACCTGGTCGGAACCGGCCTTCAGCGCGGTGACCGCCTTGTTCACCTCGGCCTTGTTGGCCGGTTCGGTCATCTTGCGGCCGTCGGGCGCCTTGAAGACGACCCGGGCGGTCGCGCCGTCGGGGCTGGCCCCGGGGAAGCGCTCTTCCAGCAGGTCGAAGGCCTTCTGCGCCTCCGTACCCGGTATCGAGAAGGACGACGATGTGGCGGTGGACGCGGAGGCCGCGCCGACCCCGGCGATCGCCAGCAGCGCCACCCACAGCAGGGCGACGAGGCGGCGGCGCCGGAAGGCGGACCGCCCGAGTTTGTAGAGGAACGTGGCCACGAGGGCGTACTCCCGTGTGTGAGGTGAACAGGGCATGGGGAGCCGGCCCGACGACGAGAGCGGCGCGCGTCAGGAGGTGCTGGGTGGTGCGGGGAGGTCTGTGGGGTCAGACGCCGAGGGCGGGGAGGACCACGGCGTCCAGGTAGTCGGTGAGGAAGGTCCGGTCGGGGGTCCGGTCCTCGATCAGCTGCCGGGCGACGAAGGCGCCGACCAGCATGTGGGGGACGAAGTCGAGTGCGCGGTTGTCCACGCTGACCTCGCCCCTTTCCACGGCCCGTCGAAGCAGCGTGTCGAGGCCGGTGATCTCGGGCTCGATCAGCAGCTCCCGCAGGGCCTGGTGGAGATCGGGGTTGCCGTGAACGGCCTGGGCCAGACCCCGCATCAGCGCGGAGTCCTTCTCCATCTGACAGTCGTCGGTGCGCTCGAGCATTGCGTGGAAGTCACCACGCAGGGTGCCGGTGTCGATGTCGGCGACACTCACCGGCTTGTTGTGCCTGAGAGCCCTGGCGACCAGCTCCGGCTTGCTCCGCCACTGACGGTAGAGCGTGGCCTTGCTGGATCGAGTGCGGGCGGCGACGGCGTCCATCGTCAGGGCGTCGTAGCCGACCTCGCGCAAGAGGTCGAGCACGGCTTCGTACAGCTCCGCCTCGCGCTGGGGCGTGAGCCGGCTGCGCGTCATGGTCGACCTCCTGTCACATCCGAACGAAACGGTTTCGTACACCACGACGGTAACCCAGACCGTCCGCGAAACGAAACCGTTTCGCTTGTGTCGTGGGTCACCGGCGAGACCCACCCCCCTCCACAAGTTGCCGGGCCCCCCGGGCACGGAAAGCATTGGGGGGTGAGTGACGACGTCGCGTATCTCCGTTTCCCGCATCTGCACGACGACTTGCTGTGCTTCGCCGCCGAGGACGATCTCTGGATCGCGCCCCTGGTACCGGCCGGGCACCGGCCCGGCCGCGGCTGGCGCCTCACGGTCGACCGCACGAGAGTCGGCCATCCACGCTTCTCGCCCGACGGCAGCCAGATCGCGTACACGACCTGGCGCAGCCTCGACCCGGAGATCCATCTGGCACCGGTCACGGGCGGTCCCGCGCGGCGGCTGAGCTACTGGGGCTCGACCGACACCCGGGTCTGCGGCTGGGACCCGGACGGCCACATCCTCGCCGTCTCCTCGCACGGCCAGCCCTTCTCGTACTTCTCCTGGGGCTACAAGGTGGCAACCGACGGCTCCCCCGGCAGACGGCTGCCCTGGGGCCCGGCCTCCGACGTCCAGGTCGCCGACTTCGACGGAGAGCACCGCACGCTGCTCCTCACCGGCAAACCGCCGCACGAACCGGCTGCCTGGAAGCGCTACCGGGGCGGGGCGACGGGACGGCTCTGGCTGCACGGGGAGCGGCTGCTCGCCGATCTGGAGGGGCATCTGGACTGCCCCATGTTCGTCTCGGGACGTATCGCGTTCCTCTCCGACCACGAGGGCGTGGGCAATCTCTACTCCTGCCGCCCCGACGGGACGGATCTCCAACGCCATACCGACCATGACGCCTTCTATGCCAGGCACGCCTCGAGCGACGGTCGCAGGGTCGTCTACCAGTGCGCGGGCGACCTGTGGATCGTCGACGATCTGACGGTGCCGGACGCCCGGCCGCGCAAGCTGGAGGTACGGCTCGGCGGCCCGCGCGCCGGACGCCGGACCTACCAGGTCCCGGCCGCCAGCCACGTGGACTCGATCTCGGTGGACACGACGGGACGGGCGAGCGCCGTCTCCGTACGCGGCAGCCTGTACTGGCTCACGCACCGCGACGGTCCCGCGCGCACGATCGCGGACACCCCGGGCGTACGGGTCCGGATGCCGGAGATGCTCGGCACCGGCGGCCAGGTCGCGTATGTCACGGACGCGGAGGGCGAGGACGCCGTCGAGATCGCGTACCTGCCGAGGGCGAGCGGCGACCGGGAGCCGCGGCGGCTGGCCGCCGGCGAACTGGGCCGCGTCCAGGAAATGGTGTCGGATCCTGACGGCGAGCGGCTCGCCATCGCCTCGCACGACGGGCGCCTGCTGCTGATCGACGCGACCGAAGAGTCCAACGGCGAAGTCACCGAACTCATCCGCTCCATCAACGGGCCGGTCCGCGATCTCGCCTTCTCGCCCGACGGACACTGGGTGACCTGGTCGCAGCCGGGCATCGGCCGCTCGCTGCGGCAGATCAAAATGGCCCGGATCAAGGACCGTACGATCGTCGACGTCACCAACGGCCGCTTCGAGGACGAGAATCCGGTCTTCACGCGCGACGGCCGCTATCTCGCCTTCCTCTCCTGGCGGGGCTTCGACCCGGTGTACGACGTGCACACCGGGGACCTGTCCTTCCCGCTGGGCTGCCGCCCCTATCTCGTACCGCTCTCCTCCGCGACGCCCTCGCCCTTCGCGCTGCTTCCGGACGGGCGGCCAGCGGCGGGCGGGCTCGATCCGCTGGACGAGCCGGGAGAGCAGCCGGGCGAGGGGACGGTGACGGTCGAGGTGGAGGGTCTGGAGAGCCGGGTGACGCCGTTCCCCGTGTCGGCCTCCAAGTACTCGGCGCTGCACCCCGTCAGCGGCGGCGGCCTGGTCTGGCTGCGCTGGCCGATCTCCGGGGCGCTCGGCGAGACGTTCGCCAACCCGGCGGACACCTCGGGCCGCCCCACGCTGGAACACTTCGACATCACCAAGGCCCGCAAGACCGAACTCGTCGGCCATCTCGACTGGTTCGCGGTCAGCGGTGACGGCAGCCGGCTGGTGGTCGTGGACGACGGGGAGCTGCGCGCGGTACCGGCGACCGAGTCCGGCGACAGCGACTCGACGGTGTATCTGGACCTGCGCCGGATCATGCACGAGGTGGATCCGGCGTCCGAATGGCGCCAGGCGTACGGGGAGGCGGGCCGCCTCATCCGCGCGTACTTCTGGGAGCCGGGGATGTGCGGCATCGACTGGGACGCGGTGCTCGACCAGTACCGCCCGCTGGTCGAACGGGTCGCCTCGCCGGACGAGTTCGCGGATCTGCTCCGCGAGGTGCTGGGCGAGCTGGGCACCTCGCATGCGTACGTGACGCCCGCGCGGCGCAACGAGGGCCCGCCGCACTATCAGCGGGCGATGGGCCTGCTGGGCGCCAATCTGGTCTGCCGGGACGGCAGTTGGACGGTCAAGCGGATCCTGCCCGGCGACTCGTCGGACTCCAAGGCGCGCTCCCCGCTGGCCGGTACGGGCATCCGCGAGGGCGCGGTCCTCACGCATGTGGACGGCCGCCCGGTCGACCCGGTGGCGGGCCCGTACCCGATGCTCTCGGCGGCCGGCGGCACGACCGTCGAGCTGACCTTCCAGCCGGCGGAGGGCGAGGGACGCGCACGGCGGGTGGCGGTCGTCCCCCTGGTGGACGAGCGGCCGCTGCGGTACCAGGACTGGGTGGCCAAACGCCGCGAGGTGGTACTGGAGTTGAGCGGCGGCAAGTGCGGCTATCTGCACATCCCCGACATGGGCGGCTCGGGCTGGGCACAGTTCAACCGCGATCTGCGGATGGAGATGTCGCGCCCTGCGCTGATCGTCGACGTACGGGGCAATGCGGGCGGCCACATCAGCGAGCTGGTGGTGGAGAAGCTGACCCGGAAGATCCTGGGCTGGGACCTGACCCGCAACGCCCAGCCGGTCTCGTACGCATCGAACGCGCCACGCGGTCCGGTGGTCGCGCTGGCGGACGAGGCGACGTCGTCGGACGGCGACATGATCACGGCGGCGTTCAAACTGCTGGGCCTGGGCCCGGTGGTGGGCAGCCGGACCTGGGGCGGGGTGGTGGGCATGACGGGCCGTCACCGGCTCGGCGACGGCTCGGTGATCACGGTCCCGATGAACGCGGCCTGGTTCGACGCGTACGGCTGGTCCGTCGAGAACCACGGCGTGGACCCGGACCTGGACGCCCTGCGCACGCCCCTGGACTGGGCGGAGGGCCGGCATGTCCAGCTGGACGACGCGATCCAACTGGCCCTGGACCTGCTGAAAACCCACCCGGCGGCGATGCCTCCGGACTACTCCGGGGCGCCGGACCTGCGCCGCCCGAAGCTGCCGCCGCGGACATCGGGCCCGTCCGGCGACTGAGGACCTGTCCGGGGCGCGGGGCGATCCCGCAGGCACAGAAGAGAGGCGCACCCGGCGTCCCGGGTGCGCCTCTCACGCCCACGCAGGGCGCAGCGTCAGGCGTCGTAGTCCTGGTCGAACCTGTCCTGCGCCTCTTGCATGGCTTCTTCGGTGGTCTTCTCGTGCGGCTCCTGACCCGGCTTCCGCGCCTCGGACGCCCGCTCCGACGACTCGTCCTTCGCGCTGCCCGCGGCCTTCTGCGCCTTCTCCTTGAGCTCCTGCGCCTTGTCGTTGAACTGGTCCTTCATGCCCATGTCGTTCACTCCTAGCGGGGTGTGGGGGTATAGGGGGTGTCTTTCGGAACTTGCCGGGCTCGCGTGCCCTGGCACGGCACCTCTCCCTGATCCGGCCTGATCCAAAAGACACCCCCTAGGCCTCGACCAGCCTGGCACGCACCGACATACCTCGCATTTCGATCAACGACGCTGTGTACCCGACTCTCGCGCGGCCTCGTCCGCCGCTCCACCCGCCCCCACGAGCCCCTTCGCGACCCCTTCGAGACGCGGCTCGAAGCGCCGCATCTCCCGCTGTCCCACGATCCCGATGAGCGACGGCAGATACCCGCGCACCGACTGCATCCCGCGCAGCCACCACTGCCCGTACACATGCGAGGACCGCCGCTCGATCCCGGCCACGATCCGGTCCACCGCCGGGCCGAGCGGATAGGTCTTGTTCGACGGCCACGGCAGCCGCTGCCGCAGCTCGCGCATCACGTCGTCCTGGTCCGCGCCGCGCACCAGATCCGTGTCCGTCCAGGACAGATAGCCGACACCGACCCCCACACCCCGGTATCCGACCTCGGCCCGCAGGCTGTGCGCGAAGGCCTCGACCCCCGACTTCGACGCGCAGTACGCGGTCATCATCGGCGCCGGTGTGATCGCCGCCAGCGACGCGATCTGCAGGAAGTACCCGCGGCTCTCCACCAGCAGCGGCAGGAACGCCCGCCCGGTCACCGCGCTCCCGATCAGGTTGACCTCGATCACGCGGCGCCACGACACCGGATCCGAGTCCATGAACGGACCGCCCGACGCGACGCCCGCGTTCGCGACGACGATGTCGACCTTGCCGAAGCGCTCCTTGACCTCCTGAGCGACCCGCGCCATCGCCTCGTGGTCGGTGACGTCCGCGTACCAGTGGTCACTCTCGGTGTGCAGCCGCTCCGAGACCTTCTTCAGCTCGTCCGGCTCCAGGCCGACGAGCGCCACCTTCGCGCCGCGCGCCGAGAGCTTGCGGGCCAGCAGCTCGCCCACACCCCGCGCCGCGCCGGTGACGACCGAGACCTGTCCCTCCAGGCTGGTCCTGCTCATGCGGCCTCCTCCTTCGCGTTGACGAACGTGTCCACCAGTTCACGGATCTTCGCGGTGACGGCCTCCGGGGCCTCCACCGGTGTCATATGGCCCATCCCGGAGAGCTCCACGAACTCCTGGCACTGGGGCAGGGCATCGGCGAGGCGCCGGGCGTGCACCATGGGGGTGAGCCGGTCCGCCGTGCCCGCCACCACGACCGTGGGCACCCTCAACTCCCGTACACCCGCGTCGAGATCGAGCTCGGCGAGCACCCGAGCCCAGGCCACCCGGGACGCCCTCGGGCAGGCATGCACGATACGGGCGCACTCCGCGACCCGCTCCGGCGCCGAACCGGGGCCCATCGTCGCGTACTTGAGGATCCGCCTGGAGATCGGCGTCACCGGTCCGAGCGGCGCCCGCGCCCCCAGCACCGAGCGCGTGAGCCGGGTCCGCAGCCGCCCGGCGCGCATCGGCAGCACCAGCGATTCGTCGACCAGCCGCGAACTGCCCGTGCTGCACAGCAGCACCGCGGCGGCGTGCTCCGCGAAGGCGGCCCGCCCGGACGCGGCCAACAGCGTCATCCCGCCCATGGAGTGCCCGGCGAGCAAGGCCTTCTCGCCCGGAGCCAGTACGGCCCGGAGCACCGCTTCGAGGTCGTCGGCGAGCGCGTCCGTACCGACGGCGGCAGCCGCCGTTCGGCCGTGACCGCGCTGGTCGTAGGCGACGACCCGGTGGTCGACCGCCAAGTCCGCTATCTGCGCGGCCCAGAACTCCGTGGAGCAGGTCCAGCCGTGCGCCAGCACGACGGCGGGTGCGTCGTCCGGGCCGTGCACCTCGACATGGATCGGCGATCCGTCGGCGGAGACGGCGGTCAGTGTGCGGCTCATCGCGCGACCTCCGCGGCCTCGGCGGCAACCGGTGCCGACTCGGCCGGCGCAGACTTGGCCGTTGCGACCGGCATCCGTACGACCTCGTACTCCGCGAGATCCACCTCGCGCGTCTCCCGCCGGAACTCCCCTGTCGTCCCCGGCCACAGCGTGGTGTTACGCCCGTTCGCGTCCAGGTACCAGCTGTTGCAGCCGCCGGACTTCCACACCGTCCGCTCCATGCGCTCCTGCACCAGCCGGTTCCACGCACCCACCGCGGACGGCCGCACCGCCAGCGCCGCGCGCCCGCCCAGCACATTGAGCTGCCGCATGTAGTCGGCCATGTAGTTCAGCTGGGACTCGATCATCAGGATCATCGAGGAGTTCCCGAGACCGGTGTTGGGGCCGATGATCGTCATCCAGTTGGGGAATCCTGCCGCGGTGGCTCCGCGCAGCGACTGCATCCCGTCCTTCCATGACTCCGCCAGCGTGATCCCCTCGGCACCGACCACCCGCTCGGCGATCGGCAGGTCGGTCACATGGAACCCCGTACCGAAGATGATCGCGTCGACCTCGGTCTCCGTACCGTCGGCCGCGACGAGAGTCGACCCGCGCACCTCGCTCAGCCCCGAGGCGACGACGTCCACATTGGACTTCGCGAGCGCCGGGTAGTAGTCGCTGGACAGCAGGATCCGCTTGCAGCCGATGCGGTACGAGGGCGTCAACCGGGCCCGCAGCGCAGGGTCCTTGATGGACTTCGCAATATTGGCCTTGGCGAGGGACTCGATGAGCCCGAGCTCGTTCGGCCGCTTGGTGAAGGCGCTGACCTGCAGCTCCCTGATCCCCCACAGCAGCCCGCGGCGCGCGGTCCCGGTGAACGGCAGCTGCCGGTGCAGCCAGCGCTCCACCCCGGTGATCCTGCGGTCCATCCGCCGCATCACCCACGGCGGCGTCCGCTGGAACAGCGTCAGCTTCCCGGCCTGCGGCTGGATCGCGGGCACGATCTGGATCGCGGACGCCCCGGTCCCGATCATCGCGACGCGCTTGCCGCGCAGGTCGTAGTCGTGGTCCCAGCGCGAGGAGTGGAAGACCTTGCCGGGGAAGTCGGCAAGGCCCGGAATCTCAGGGATCTTCGGATCCGACAGCGGCCCGGTCGCGGAGACGACCACATCGGCGGTGATCGTCCCCTTGGAGGTCTCGATCTCCCAGCGCAGCTGGTCGCCCAGCCAGCGCATGTTCAGCACTTCATGGTTGAAGCGGATGTGGGAGCGCAGCCGGAAGGTGTCGGCGACATGCTCCAGATACGCGCGGATGTGCTCCTGCCCGGAGAAGGTGCGCGGCCAGTCGGGGTTGGGCGCGAAGGAGAAGGAGTACAGATGGGAGGGCACATCGCAGGCGCACCCGGGATAGCTGTTGTCGCGCCAGGTCCCGCCGACCGAGCCGGCCCGTTCCAGGACGACGAAGTCGGTGATCCCTTCGCGGCGCAGCCGGACCGCGGCCCCCAGGCCGCCGAATCCGGATCCGATCAACGCCACCCGTACGTGCTCGTGCTGGCCCATGCCGCCGCCTCCCGCTGAACGTCACAACCCTGCCAGCAATCACTGGCACAGTTGGGAGGGTAAGGCAGCGGCATATCTCGCGGTAGGGGTAGGACCCGACAAGTTACCGGCGGTACAACATAGGCTTCCCCTGTGGCAGACGTACGCGAGTACCGCATGGAGGAACTGGCCAAGGAGGCCGGCATCACGCTGCGCACGTTGCGCTACTACCGCGAACGCGGGCTGATACCACCACCCCGCCGCGAGGGCCGTATCGCCTGGTACGACGACCACCACCTGGCCAGGCTCCGCACGATCGCCGCGCTGCTGGAGCGCGGCCACACACTGAACGGCATCGCGGACCTGGCCACGGCGTTCGAGAGCGGCCGCGACGTCGGCGAAGTGCTGGGCCTCGGTGAGCCCACCGAGGAGACCCCGGTCCGGCTCAGCCCGGAGGAACTGGCCGACTACTTCGAGGGCGAGGTCACCGCCGAGAATCTGGCGGCGGCACTGGACCTCGGCTATCTGGCGACGGACGGCGACGAGATCGTCCACATCAGCCGCCGCCTGCTCGATGTCTCGGCCGCGCTCGTACGCGAGGGAGTCCCGCTCGCGGCAGTCCTGGACGCGGCCCGCCGCGTCCGCTCCCACGCGGACGCGCTGGCAGACCTGTTCGTCGAGGTGCTGAGCGCCCACGCCCCCGAGGGCGAGGTGGAGAGGCTGCGCCCGCTGGCCAAGAGCGTGGTCGAGGCGGAACTCTCGATGGCGCTCGACCGCAGACTCGTGCGGAAGGAGCCCCCGGCGGAGACGCGCTACAGCTCGTAGACCGCCGTCACCGGCGCATGGTCGCTCCACCGCTCCCCGTGCGTCGCCGCCCGCTCCACCCACGCCTTCACCGCGCGCCGCGCAAGACCCGCCGTCGCCACCTGGTAGTCGATGCGCCAGCCCGCGTCGTTGTCGAAGGCCCGTCCGCGGTACGACCACCACGAGTACGGTCCCTCCGCGTCCGGGTGCAGCGACCGCATCACATCCACGTACTCCGCCTCGTCGAAGACGCGGGACATCCACTCCCGCTCCTCCGGCAGGAAGCCGGAGTTCTTCTTGTTGCCCTTCCAGTTCTTGAGGTCCGCCTCGCGGTGCGCGATGTTCCAGTCGCCGCACACCACCACCTCGCGCCCGTCCGCCGCCGAGCGCGCCTTCAGTTCACGCAAGTACGGCAGGAACTCGGCCATGAACCGCATCTTCTCGTCCTGCTTCTCCGTGCCGACCTCCCCCGACGGCAGATACAGGCTGGCGACCGTGACACCCGGCAGGTCCGCCTCGATGTACCGCCCGCTCGCGTCGAACTCGCCCGACCCGAAGCCGATCCGCACCCGGTCCGGTTCGCGCCGCGTATAGAGGGAGACGCCCGCGCGGCCCTTCGCCTCGGCCGGGGCGTGCACCGTGTGCCAGCCATCGGGCTCGCGCACCTCGTCCGGGAGCTGGTGCGCCTCGGCCCGCACCTCCTGGAGGCAGATGGCGTCGGCGGAGGTACCGGCCAGCCACTCCACGAAGCCCTTCTTGGCTGCGGCACGGAGCCCATTCACATTCACGCTTGTCACGGTGAGCATCCCGGCACCCTACCGACCACCGTGCCGACAGCCCCGTGCGCCTTACACGTACGCTCGTGCGCATGGATGTGAGACCCATGCCCTTCGACCACCCCGATGCCGTCAAACTCAATGACCAGGTCCAGCTCGAGTACGCCGAGCGGTACGAAGACGACGGCGACATCACACCGCTCGACGCCTCGATGTTCCAGCCGCCGAACGGTCTCTACCTCCTCGTGTACGACGACCAGGGCCACCCCGTCGCCTCCGGCGGCTGGCGTGCGCATGAGGAGAACGACGAGGGCTACAGCGACGGAGACGCCGAGCTCAAGCGCATGTACGTGATCCGCGAGGCGCGCGGCCAGGGTCTCGCCCGGCGCATCCTCGCCGCCCTTGAGGACGATGCCCGCGCGGCCGGCCGGACCCGGATGGTTCTGGAGACCGGCACCAAGCAGCCCGAGGCGATCGCCCTCTACATCTCCAGCGGTTACGAGCTCTGCGCGCAGAAATTCGGTCACTACCGCGAGTTCGAGGACAGCCGCTGCTTCGCCAAGTCTTTGTCGCGCCCCTGACATAACCAAGATTCCCGTGGCACTCTGCCTCACGCACGCGCACGCCGATCCGCACCGCCTCATCCCCCACCCTGCCCGCTCGACACCACGCGCGGGCACGGCAGAAGGAGACATGCGTGAGACGCCATCGCACCGCCGCCGGGATCCTGTTGGCCGTCGGCACCCTGCTCATCGGCGCCCTGTCGGCCACCGCCGCCGGCGCCGCCCCCGCCCCGTCACCCACCCCGACGGTCTTCAAGCAGCAGCAGACGAAGGGCTTCTGGACCGCCGAACGGATGCGCAGCGCCACCCCCCTCGACGTGATCCGGGTCTCCCCCGGCGCCGTCAAGGCCCCGCGGCCGGGCGGCAGGGAGACGGTCATATCCCCGACCGCGGCATCCTCAACTGCCTTAGGGCCGACGGCCTTTCCGCAGGCAGGCGGCCCCTGGACGGGCAGCGGTGCCGTGGTCAAAACCTCCGGCCGGGTGTTCTTCACCTTCCAGGGACGTACGGCTTCCTGTTCCGGTGACTCGGTCACCAGCCAGAACGGCAACACCGTGATCACCGCGGGCCACTGCGTGAAGTACCAGGGCGCCTGGCACACCAACTGGGTCTTCGTGCCCGGCTACAACAACGGCCAGGCACCGTACGGCCAATGGTCCGCCACCAAGACCTTCTCGACCACCCAGTGGGTGGCGAGCGAGGACATCAACTACGACGTGGGCCTGGCGGTCGTCGCCCCGCTGGGCGGCAAGACGCTCGCCGCGACGGTCGGCGCACAGGGCCTGAGCTTCAACGGCGGCTACAACAAGCCGATGTACGCCTTCGGCTTCCCCGCGGCCGCTCCGTACGACGGCACCAAGCTCATCTACTGCAGCGGGAACTCCTCCAAGGACTTCCTCTTCTCCCAGGACCACAGCCTGGGCTGCAACATGACGGGCGGCTCCAGCGGCGGCCCCTGGTTCACCTCGTTCAGCGAGGCCACCGGCACCGGCCTGCAGGCCTCGGTGAACAGCTTCGGCTACACCTTCCTGCCGAACCGGATGTTCGGTCCGTACTTCGGCAATGACGCCAAGTCCGTGTACGACAAGGCCCAGGTGTCCTGAGCAGGGCGGCCGGCGGGGGCGCGCTCAGCTCCCGCCGGTCCCACCGCCCGCTGTCGACTCCTCGTGTTCGCCCTCCGCGTCCACATGCGGCAGGATCCGGTCCAGCCACCGTGGCAGCCACCACGCCGCCGGCCCGAGCAGAGTCATCACCGCCGGGACCAGGAGCAGTCGCACCACGGTCGCGTCGATCAGCACGCTCACGGCGAGGCCCAGACCCAGCATCTTCACGACGATGTTGTCGCTGACGATGAAGGCGGCGAAGACGCTGACCATGATCAGCGCGGCGCAGGTGATGACCCGCGCGGTGATCTCCAGCGCGTGCGCGACGCTCGCCTTGGAGTCGCCGGTGCGCAGCCACGCCTCATGGACGCGGGAGAGCAGGAAGATCTCGTAGTCCATGCTCAGACCGAAGACGATCGCGAACATCATCATCGGCACATAGCTCTCGATGGGCACGTCCCCCGACACTCCCAGCGCCGGACCTCCCCAGCCCCACTGGAAGACGGCGACCACGACTCCGTACGAGGCCGCGATGGAAAGGACGTTCAGCACGGCCGCCTTGACGGCGACCAGCAGCCCGCGGAAGACGATCAGGATGATGATGAAGGCGAGGCCGACCACGACCAGGATGATCACGGGCAGCCGCTTGGAGACGATGTCCAGGAAGTCGACCTGCGCGGCGGTCGTACCCGTGGCATAGCCCCTCGCCGCGGTGCCGGCGACTGCCTCGGGCAGTACGTCGTCCACCATCCGGTTGACGAGCTGCGTGGTGTCCTCGTCCTGCGGCGCCTGCTTCGAGTACGCGGTCGCGACCAGGACGTCGCCGTCCTGGGTCGGCTGCAGCGGCGTGATGGTCGCGGCACCCGGCACATCGGTGAGCGCCTTCTGCGCCTGCGAGGAGAGCGCCGCCCGGTCGGCCGACGGCACCGAGGTCTGGTCGATGACGAGTGTCAACGGGCCGTTGGATCCGGGCCCGAAAGCATCGGACATCAGGTCGAAGGCGACCCGGTCCGTGAAGGACTTCGGGTCGGCGCCGTCCCCGATGTGGCCGAGCTGGATGGAGAAGAGCGGGATGGCGAGCACGCCTACGACGATCAACCCGCTGACCAGGAAGTGCCATGGCCGCCGCTCGACGCGCATCGCGTACCGGTGCCAGGTTCCGTGCGCCTCGGCGCCGGGCTCCGCGTCCGTCTCCGCGATCGGCTTGCGCACGTGGTACTTGTCGATCCGCCGGCCGACCAGCCCCAGCATGGCGGGCACCAGCGTGAGCGCGCCGATGACCGCCGTGACCACGGTGACGGCGGCGGCCACGCCGAGTTTGCCGATGAAACTGATCCCGGAGACCCAGAGGCCGCACAGGGCGATGATGACCGTGCAGCCGGAGACGAGCACCGCCCGGCCGCTGGTGGCCACCGCCCGGCCTGCCGCGCTCACCGGATCGGCGCGGTCGATGAGGTTCTGCCGGTGCCGGGTGATCAGGAACAGCGCGTAGTCGATACCCACGCCGAGGCCGATCATGGTGGCCAGAGTCGGCGAGACCGTGGCGAAGGTGGAAGCGGCGGCGATCAGCCCGAGGACGGCAAGCCCGCAGATCACGCTGGTCAGCGCGGTCAGCAGCGGCATGCCGGCGGCGATCACACTGCCGAAGCCGATCAGCAGCACCACGATCGCCACTGCGAACCCGATCAGCTCACTGACCCGGTCGTCCGCCTCGGGACGGGCCAGCTCACCCAGCGCACCGCCGTACTCCACGTCCACCCCGGCCGACCGCAGCGGCTGGACCGCCGTGTCCACACCGTCGAGATACGACTCCTCCAGGAGGGAGGGCTGCTTGTTGAAGCTGATGGTGATGTACGCGGTCGAGCCGTCCGAGGACAGTGGACCGACGTCCTGTCCGGACGGCTGGGCCGGTGGCGTGGATCCGGGCGGAGGCAGCGGATTCTGCACCGAGATCACATTCGGCAGCTTCTGCAGGTTCCCGACCACCGTTGACATCTGCGAGCTGAGATCGGTGAGCGGCTTTGCGGTGTCGTGCAGCACGATCTGGCTGCTGTAGCCGCCCGCGGACGGCTGGTGCTCCTTCAGTACGTCAAGACCCTCCGTCGACTGCACGTCGGACAGCGAGAAGTTGTCGGAGTACTCGCCGCCATATGTGCGATGCAGCACCTGAAGACCGGCAAGGGCGACCAGCCAGAGAACGATGACGATCACGCAGTGGCGGGCGCACCATTCACCGAGCCTGCGCAGCAGCCCCTTGCGGTGCGCGGGTTCGGACGCGCTCGTGGCCTGCGCGGGTGGCTCGGCCATCGACATGCGTCTCTCCCGACGGGAAGCCGAATCGGATATTCAGCATTAAAAGGCCGTTCGGTCGGGGCGGCATGCGCAAACGACGAAGTCCCGCCCGGTCGTGATGACCGGACGGGACTTCGTCAGTTGTTGTGGACCTGTGGGGATTTGAACCCCAGACCCCCTCGATGCGAACGAGGTGCGCTACCAGACTGCGCCACAGGCCCTTGCAACGAGTGAAACTCTAGCATCCTCATCCGGGTGCTTGGAAATCCGTTCCCGCGCTGGTCACGCCCTGGTCGCAGGCTCACTCGTTGGCGGCGCGGGGCCGGTCCTCATCCGCGTACTGATCGAAGAGCGGGGTGCGGCCGCGGTCGCGAGAACGCCGGGGCTGCGGAGTGCGCCGACCGGGCGGCGGCTCCGCCTCCTGCGCGGGCGGCGCCGGAGTCGGCTCGGCCGTCGAGGAGCGGGCCGCGCTCCAGGTCTCCGGATCGCTGACGTCGACGCCGCTCGTGGCCCTCGGGGCCACCGGCGCGGTGACATACGTCGGCAGCGGGACCGGGACCGGCTCCCAGCTGTCACCGCGGGCCGGGCCGCGCTCGCGCTGCTGGTCGACCCACTCCGCGTGGTCGGTCTGCTCGACGAGCGCACGACGCCCCGCCTCCTGCGGGGAGAGCGTGGCGGCGGACGCGGGCTCGGGGCGTCCCTCGGGCTCCTCGTCCGGCTCGGCGGCCGACGCCGCCGCTGCCTGGTGCCGCCGCGGACGGTTCTCCCGCAGTCGCTGCGCCGCGGCCTCGGCCCGGCGCCGGTCCATGGTGAACGCGAAGCGGCGGCGCTCCTGGGTGCGCAGATGCACGATGTATGCACTGAGAAGGACGGCCGGGACCGCAGGGGCCCACAGGAAGCCGAGCCCGCCGACCGCCGCGACGATCGCGCCGAGGGTGAAGGCGAGGAAGAGGACCACGGTCGTACGTCTGCGGCGGGCCAGGACCCTGGTGCGGCGGGCGCGCTCGGCCGCTGATCCGCTCGGCCGCGGGCGCGGACGCCGCTGGGCCGGGGCCTGAGCCTGGGCCGGAGCGGCCTGAGACTTGGCCGCCGGCTCGGGCGCCTTGCGGGACGCCGGGACGTCCATCCGGGCTTCGGTACGGGCCGGAGGCGCGGCGAAGGCCCGGACGTCCACGGAACTCAAACGGTCCGTGGCGCCATCCGGGTCCACGTCGGGAACGGCCTGCTCCGCGTCGCGCTCCTGCAGCTCCTTGGCGTATCGGCGCTCCATCGCCCCGCGTCCGGACAGCAGCCGGATTGCGGTGGAGAAGCGTTCCGTCGGACGGGCTTCATTGAGCTCGTCCTGCCTGCGGAGCCACATAGGCACCAAGTAGGCGGCCCAGGCCCCGACGATGACTGCATAGATGAGGCCGCTGCTGCTCACGCATCACACCGTAGAGGGGTTTTCGCAAGGGCATCCGCCAATTGGCCCGGTGTGTCGCACGATCTGGCTGATATCACGGACTTTTTTTGTGATTGTTCAGATCACATCATGGTCAGCAGCGATCAATTTCGAACGTTTATTTTATTTCCCGTGGCGCTCCGGGTCGTGCCTGGTGCCAGCGGCGGAGCAGTCCCTCGGGCACCTCTTCGGCCGTGAGTGCGAACACCAGATGGTCCCGCCACGCACCGTCGATGTGGAGATAACGCGGGCGCAGTCCCTCTTCGCGGAATCCGAGTTTCTCCACCACCCGGCGACTGGGGCCGTTCTCCGGGCGAATGCAGACTTCCATGCGGTGCAGTCCGACCGCACGGAAACAGTGGTCGACCGCGAGCGCGACGGCGGTCGGCATCACCCCGCGGCCGGCCACGTCCCGGTCCACCCAGTAGCCGACATGGCCCGAGCACATCGAGCCCCAGGTGATCCCGGCGACCGTCAACTGGCCCACCAGACGCCCCTGGTACTCGATGACGAAGGGGAGCATCCGGCCCGCGTTGGCCTCGGCGCGCAGATGGCGGACCATCTGCCGGTAGGTGGGGCGCTGGGCGTGCGGGGCACCGGGGGCGGGCGGCGGAATCGTCGCTTCCCAGGGCCGCAGCCAGTCGCGGTTGCGGCGGTTGACCTCGCGCCAGTACCGCTGGTCGCGCACCTTTATCGGGCGGAGGACCACATCGCCGTCCGCCAGGATCACCGGCCAGGAGTGGGCGTTCAGCTTGAGCTCCCGGCAGGTCTGGGGTGGTCGCCGCCGCGGATCTGGTCCACGGCATGGATCAGCAGCTGCTCCAGTACGGCCATACCGTCGCGCACCCCGCCGGTCGAGCCGGGGAGGTTGACGATCAGGGTGTGGCCCGCGACCCCGGCGAGCCCGCGGGACAGCGCCGCGGTGGGCACCTTCTCGCGTCCGTACGCACGGATCGACTCGGGGATGCCGGGGATCTCGTGGTCGAGGACGCGGCGGGTGACCTCGGGGGTCCGGTCGGTCGGCGAGATACCGGTGCCGCCGGTGGTGAGGATGACGTCGTACGCGGCGGCCACCCCCTCCCGCAGGGCCTGCTCGACCGGGTCGCCGTCGGGGACGACCCTCGGGCCGTCGACCTGGAAGCCCAGTTTCGCCAGCCCCTCGGCGAGGACCGGGCCGCCCTTGTCCTCGTACACACCGGCAGCGGCACGGTTGGAGGCCGTGACGACCAGGGCCCGCCGGACCGCCCCGGCCTCCGGGCCGTGGCTGTGGCTGTAGACCTCTCCGCCGCGCGGGCTCATGACCGGCTCCAGTCGCCGGACTTGCCGCCCGTCTTCTCCTCGACCCGGACGTCGGTGATCACGGCGCCCTTGTCGACGGCCTTGACCATGTCGATGACGGTCAGCGCGGCGACCGAGACCGCGGTCAGCGCCTCCATCTCGACACCCGTACGGTCGGTGGTCCTCACTGTGGCGGTGATCTCCACCGCGTCGTCGGCGACCGCCAGATCCAGCGTGACGCCGGAGACGGCCAGCGGGTGACAGAGCGGGATCAGGTCCGGGGTGCGCTTGGCGCCCATGATGCCCGCGATACGGGCCGTGGCCAGGGCGTCGCCCTTGGGCACGCCCTCACCGCGCAGCAGCTCCACGACCTGCGGTGAGACCAGGACCCGGCCACTGGCGCGGGCGGTGCGTGCGGTGACGTCCTTTCCGGAGACGTCGACCATACGGGCCGCCCCCGCCTCGTCGATGTGCGTCAGCCTGCCTTGCGTACTCATCTGGTGCGGCGCTCCCGGTCAGGGCCCTTCGGGGCCTGTGTGGGCAGACACGGTACCGCCACCGTAAGCAGGTCAGCCGATGAGGACCACTTCCACATCCGCGCCGGGCCCCACCGAGGTGTCCGGCTCCGGGACGACGATCAGGCAGTCGGCATGGGCGAGCGCCGCGATCAGATGCGAGCCGGAACCGCCGACCGGGGCGACGGTGCCCGACTCGGCGTCGTACCGGCCACGCAGGAACTGCCGCTTGCCCTCGGGCGAGCTCAGCGCCTTGTCGGACGTCAGTACGGCACGCACCTTCGGGCGCTCCACGTCCTTCAGGCCCATCAGCGCCCGGATCGCGGGTCGCACGAACAGCTCGAAGGAGACGTACGAGGAGACGGGATTGCCGGGCAGCGCCAGCAGCGGGGTGTGCTCGGGGCCGATCGAGCCGAAACCCTGCGGCTTGCCCGGCTGCATGGCGAGCTTGCGGAAGTCGACGCCGCTGCCCGGAACGTCCGCGTCGCCCACCGAGGACAGGGCCTCCTTCACCACGTCGTACGCACCGACGCTGACGCCGCCCGTGGTGACCAGCAGATCGGCGCGGATCAGCTGGTCCTCGATGGTGGCGCGCAGGGTCTCCGCGTCGTCGGTGACCGCGCCCACGCGGTAGGAGAGGGCGCCCGCGTCGCGTGCGGCGGCGCAGAGGGCGAAGCTGTTGGAGTCGTAGATCTGGCCCTCGCCCAACTCCTCGCCGGGCTGGACCAGTTCGCTGCCGGTGGAGAGCACGACCACGCGCGGGCGGGGTCGTACGCGCACGGTGCCGCGGCCGATCGCGGCGAGCAGACCGATCTGCGGCGGCCCCAGGACCGTGCCCGCCTCCAGCGCCAGATCGCCCGCCTGGACGTCACTGCCGCGCGAGCGGACATGGGCGCCGGCCTCGGCCGGACGGTGGACGCGGACCTCGCCGCTCGCACCCTCGGGGGCCTCGCCCGCCGGGCGCATCGTGGTGGCCGCTCCCCCGCCCGTACCGCCGTCGGTCCACTCGACCGGGACAACCGCCTCGGCGCCGGGCGGCAGCGGGGCGCCGGTCATGATCCTGGCGGCCTCGCCGGGCCCGACGGTGGGCAGTATGCCGCTGCCGGCCGCCACATCGCCGATGACTGTGAGGACCGCGGGGAACTCCTCGCTCGCGCCCGAGACATCGGCCGTGCGGACCGCGTACCCGTCCATGGAACTGTTGTCGAAGGGCGGCAGCGCGACCGGCACGGTGACGTCCTCCACCAGGACACAGCCCTGGGCGTCCGGCAGCTGCAGCTCGATCGGGTCGAGCGGCCGGATCGCGCCGAGGATGTCCTCCAGGTGGTCGTCGACCGACCAGATCGTGCTGCTCACGGTGTTACATCATCTCCTGGGTCACGTAACTGCGAAGCCAGGACCGGAACTCCGGGCCCAGGTCTTCACGTTCGCACGCCAGTCTGACAATCGCCCGCAGATAGTCCCCGCGGTCCCCGGTGTCATAGCGGCGGCCCTTGAAGACCACGCCGTACACCGGGCCGCCGATCTTCTCGTCCTCGGCGAGCTTCTCCAGGGCGTCGGTGAGCTGGATCTCGTTGCCGCGGCCCGGCTCGGTCTCCCGCAGTATGCCGAAGACGGCCGGGTCGAGGACATAGCGGCCGATGATGGCGAGATTGCTCGGGGCCTCGGACGGATCCGGCTTCTCGACCAGCTTGGTGACCTTGACGACGTCGCCGTCGCCGGTCGGCTCGACGGCCGCGCAGCCGTACAGGTGGATCTGCGAGGGGTCGACCTCCATCAGCGCGATGACGCTGCCGCCCTCGCGTTCCTGGATCTCGACCATGCGGGCGAGCAGCGGGTCGCGGGGGTCGATCAGGTCGTCGCCGAGAAGGACCGCGAAGGGCTGGTTGCCGACGTGCGGAGCGGCGCACAGGACGGCGTGACCGAGGCCGCGCGGGTCGCCCTGACGCACATAGTGCATGGTGGCGAGGTCGCTCGGCTCCTGGACCTTGGCGAGACGGCCGGCGTCGCCCTTCGTCTTGAGCGCCTCTTCCAGCTCGTAATTGCGGTCGAAGTGATCCTCGAGGGGACGCTTGTTGCGGCCGGTGATCATGAGTACGTCGGAAAGACCGGCCGAGACCGCCTCTTCGACGACGTACTGGATCGCGGGCTTGTCGACGACAGGCAGCATCTCTTTGGGAGTGGCTTTCGTGGCAGGCAGGAACCGGGTTCCGAGGCCTGCGGCCGGGATGACAGCCTTGCTGATCCTGGGGTGCGACTGAGTCATGCGGAGCACCATATCCGGTACGTATGTGCTGAAGATGAGCCTCCGGTTAACTTCCTCCTCATAGAGGAGCATACGAGAGGTTTGCGAAGTCCTAATGAGCAGTGACTTGTCCGGAAAGAGTGCGGTACGACGTGAACTCCTCGACGCCCGGCGCCTTCTGTCCACTGAAGACGTCGACCGGGCCGCCGCGGTTCTCGCGCGACAGGCCCTGGATCTCCCGGAATTGGCCGCAGCACACACGATCGGCGCATATGTCTCCGTCGGGCGCGAGCCCGGCACGCGGGCGCTGCTCGACGCGCTGCGCGCGCGGGGCGTACGCGTCCTGCTCCCGGTCCTCAAGGCGGACAACGACCTGGACTGGGGCTTGTACGAGGGCTCGGAGCATCTGGTGCGCGCCGGGCGCGGGCTGCTCGAGCCGGACGGGGACCGGCTCGGCGTGGACGCCGTTCTCGATGCGGATGCCGTGCTCCTTCCCGGACTGGCCGTGGACGCCCGCGGTATGCGGCTCGGCCGTGGTGGCGGCTCGTACGACCGGGTCCTCGCCCGCCTCTCGGCGGCCGGCGCCGACCCGGCGCTGGTGGTGCTGCTGTACGCGAACGAGGTGGTCGCACGGGTCCCGGAGGAACCGCACGACCACCCCGTGCACGCGGTGGTCACCCCCGAGGCCGTCATCCGCTTCGGACAGCCCGGGCAGTGAGCGCTACGGAGTGAGCTTGAGGGTGTCGACGGTCTTCGCCTGGACCGCCTGCTCGCCGTAGGCCCAGTCGAGGAGTTCGCCGTTCGCCCACTTGTCGGTCTGGTCGGTGTAGTGCGCGCTGTACGCGTGCCCCGACGCACCGGTGAGGTTGATCCAGCGGGACTTGTCCCAGTCGCCGACGTTGACGACCATCCGCATCGACGGCACCCAGATGACGCCGTAGCCGCCCGCCGCGTTCCAGCCGGTGGCATCGACCGCGGCCTCTCCGCCGCCCAGATTCCACGGGCCGCGGTTGAGCACGAACTGCAGGAAGCCGGGGCCCTCGGTGCCGAGCGTCTGGTTCTTCAGCGTCAGCTGGTGCAGCCTGCCCCAGCTCCAGCTGGTCGCGTCCTTGCCGAGCTTGGCGGTCAGCTCCCAGCGGGCGTCCTCCATGGCCCGGGCCAGCAGCTGGTCACGGGTGGTGGTGGCGGCGTCCGTACGGCTGGCCGGGGAGTGCCACCACTCGTTCTTCTCGTCCTTGAGGATCCTGCGTACAACCTCGAACCAGCGGTCGCCGCCGTCCGGCTGCGCCGAATCGGTGTCGCGCTGGCCGCACTCGCGCACCCGCCTGCTCAGCTCGTCGTCCGGGGCCGTGCTGTCGGCCGGGCGGACGTTGAGGCACTCGTCCTCGACCCGCACCTCCTTGGGCAGCTTGTTGCCGAAGGCGAGCTTGAGCACATTGCGCCAGACCGCGTTGAAGTAGGCGGCGGCACCGGAGTCCGGCTCCTGGGTGTAGTCCCAGCCCTCCAGCAGCTTCTGCGCCTCACGGACGTACGAGTCCGAGATGTCGATCTTCAGCAGATACGGCGTCAGCAGCTTGGCGATCTCGCTGCTGTTGTCCATCTGCATGGTGCGCATGTCTTCGGTCGAGATCCTTCCGCCGCCCTGGATCTTCGACTCGATGAGGTCGCTGATCCGCTGGCTGCGGGTGCCGTAGCCGTAGTCCTTGGTGATCAGGTGCGGGTACTTCTTGGCGTCGATCACGGCCTGGTTGGCGGTGACGATGTAGCCGCGCTTGGGGTTCAGTTCGTACGGCAGCTCGTCGAAGGGGATGTAGCCCTTCCACTTGTACTTGGGGTTCCAGCCGGGCGCGGGCGTCGTGCCGTCGCCCTCCGCGCGGATCGGGATCCTGCCGGGTGCCTGGTAGCCGATATTGCCCTTGGAGTCGGCGTAGACGAGGTTCTGCGAGGGGACCTCGAAGTTCTTCGCGGCCGCGCGGAACGTGCTGAAGTCCTTGGCGCGGTTGAGCTCGAAGACCGCGTCCATGGACCTGCCGGCCTGCAGAGCGGTCCACTGCAGCGCCACCGCGTAACCGGCACCGCGGTCCGGGGCCGTGGAGACCGGGGCCTTCTGGCCGACCTTCTCCAGCTCGTCGCTGCGGTCGGAGACCAGCGGGCCATGCCCGGTGGAGCGGACCGTGATCTTCCTGTCGGGGCCGCCCGCGACCTTGATGACCTCCTGGCGCGTGGTCAGCTGCCTCTCCTCGTCGCCCACCAGGTAGCGGTCGCCGGTGAGCTTCTCGAGGTACAGGTCGGTGACGTCCGCGCCGAGGTTGGTGAAGCCCCAGGCCATGTCCTGGTTGTGACCGATGATCACGCCTGGAGTGCCGGAGAAGGTGTAGCCCGCGGTGTCGAACGTGCAGGAGGCCGAGACCGTACGGCAGTGCAGGCCCATCTGGTACCAGAGGGAGGGCAGCTGTGGCGCGAGATGCGGGTCGTTGGCGAGCATCGGCTTGTTGGTCGTCGTGTACTGGCCGGAGACGACCCAGGAGTTGGAGCCGATGCCGTTGCCGCTGGGGCCCAGCAGCGCCGGGATCGTGTCCAGGGTCTTGGACAGAGCCGCGAGCTGGGAGTTGAGGCCCTGGGCGGCGCCCTGCGCACTGGTGCCGCCATTGCCGGAAATGTCCGACGACTTGGCGTCAGGGTCGAACTTCCCGGTGGTGGGGTCGATTCCGCCCTTGTCGACGATCGGCTTGTTCCGGTCGTACGGATAGGCCGGATACAGCTCCTTGATCTGCTTCTCGCTGAGCCTGCTGGTCAGCAGCGAGCGGTCGATCTCCTCCTGCATGTTGCCGCGCAGGTCCCAGGCCATCGCCTTGAGCCAGGCCACCGAGTCGACGGGCGTCCACTTCTCGGGCTTGTAGTCGTTCTCGAATTCGAGCGCGGCGTACTCGACGGAAAGGTCCCGGCCCTCGCGGCCCTTGAGGTAGGCGTTGACGCCGTCCGCATACGCCTGGAGGTACTTCTTGGTGTCCGGCGAGAGCTTCTTGTCGTACTCCTCCTGCGCCACCCGGCGCCAGCCGAGGGTCCGCAGGAACGAGTCCGTCTCGACCTGGCCCGAACCGAACATCTCGGAGAGCCGACCTGCCGTCATATGGCGGCGTACGTCCATCTCCCAGAAGCGGTCCTGCGCCTGGACGAACCCCTGGGCGCGGAACAGGTCTTCGTCGCTGTCCGCGTAGATCTGCGGGATCCCGTAGTCGTCGCGCTTGACCTCGACCTGGCTCTTGAGGCCTTCGAGCTTGATGGTCCCGGTGGTCTGCGGGAACGAGGCGCGCACCGTGCTGATGCTCCACCACGTGCCGTACCCGACACCCGCGACAAGCGCCAGCACCAGGACGATCACGAGCAGGCGGGCGCGTCGCCCCTTCTTCTTCTTGGGGGAAGAGGCGGTTGTGTTGGCGGGCATCGCTGTCCTTCGAGGCGCAGGCTGGTCCTGGAGTGCTGGAGCAACCATAGGCGCAGCGCCCGACCGGCCCGGACGCGGTATCCGAAAGGCACTACCCGGCCCCCGAACAAATGATCTCCCACGTCAAGGAAACGTTAAAGATTAGGTAAGGTAACGAAGTGTCGCCCGCCGGAGGAACGATCCGGCGCGTAGGCGCGAGGGGAAGGATCGGCCACTGACTGTCCACCAGCTCAACGAACTCCTGCTCATCTGCTCGCTCGTTCTGCTCATCGCCGTCGCGGCAGTGCGCATCTCCTCCCGCAGCGGGCTCCCCAGCCTGCTCCTGTATCTCGGGATAGGGATCGCCATAGGGCAGGACGGCATCTTCGACGTCAAGTTCGACGACGCCCGACTGACGCAGGTGATCGGCTATGCCGCGCTTGTGGTGATCCTGGCCGAGGGTGGCCTGGGCACCAAGTGGAAGGAGATCAAACCCGCGTTGCCCGCTGCGGTCGTGCTGTCGACCGTCGGCGTCGCGGTGAGCGTGGGCATCACGGCCGCGGGGGCTCACTATCTGGTCGGGCTCGAGTGGCGGCAGGCGCTCATCGTCGGTGCGGTCGTATCGTCGACGGACGCTGCTGCGGTCTTCTCCGTACTGCGGAAGGTGCCGCTGCCGTCCCGGGTGACCGGTGTACTGGAGGCCGAGTCGGGCTTCAATGACGCCCCTGTGGTGATCCTGGTGGTGGCCTTCTCCACGGCCGGACCGGTCGACGACTGGTACGTACTGGTGGGGAAGATCGCGCTGGAGCTCGCGATCGGCGCGAGCATCGGAATCGCCGCGGGCTGGCTGGGCGCCTACGGGCTGCGGCATGTGGCACTGCCCGCGTCCGGTCTGTATCCGATCGCCGTGATGGCGATCGCGGTGGTGGCGTACGCCGCCGGCGCCATGGCGCACGGCAGTGGCTTCCTCGCCGTCTATCTCGCCTCGATGGTGCTCGGGAACTCCCGGCTGCCGCACGCGCCCGCGAACCGGGGCTTCGCCGAGGGACTCGGCTGGATCGCGCAGATCGGCATGTTCGTCCTGCTCGGCCTGCTGGTGACCCCGCACGAACTGACCGAGGACTTCTGGACCGCGGTGGTCGTGGGCCTGGTGCTGACCATGGTGGCGCGGCCGCTTTCGGTCTTCGTCAGCCTGCTGCCCGTCCCCATTCCATGGCGGGAACAGGTGCTGATGTCCTGGGCGGGGCTGCGCGGAGCCGTGCCGATTATTCTCGCGACCATCCCGACGGTCGCCGGTATCGAGGGCAGCGACCGGATCTTCAACATCGTCTTCGTCCTGGTCGTCGTCTACACCCTGGTCCAGGGACCGACACTGCCCTGGCTCGCGAAGGCGCTGCACCTCCGCTCGGCCGACGCTGCCGACCTGGGCATCGAGTCGGCGCCCCTTGAGCGGCTGCGCGGGCATCTGCTGTCGGTCGCGATCCCGGAGGAGTCGCGGATGCACGGCGTGGAGGTCGCGGAGCTGCGGCTGCCCGCCGGGGCGGCGGTCACTCTTGTTGTACGCGACGGCAAGAGCTTCGTACCGCTGCCGTCCACCGTGCTGCGGCGGGGTGACGAGCTGCTGGTGGTGGCGACGGATCCGGTGCGGGACGCCGCTGAGCGGCGGCTGCGGGCGGTCGGACAGGGCGGAAAGCTGGCCGACTGGCTGGGGACGGGTGGAAACGCCGAAGGAAGATCCGGTTAATCACAGGCGTACCTCTGGGTATGTGTGCCATTTCCCAGGCACAACCCCGAGATTCCCTGTACCATGAAGGCACACTGATCGACCAACTCTGCCTGACGCAGAGCTGGCGCGACCGTATGGCGGCCGCGGAGCCCTCGCAGTAGGCCCCGGTATCTACCGCAGTTATGCGCAAGAGGACAGCTCTCGGCGGCTCAGGTGCGTCTCGTACCACAAGTACGACGCGTACTGGAGGAGCGCTACCAGGCGGCAGAAAGGCACGGACCGTGGCATCCACGGTCAAGAACCGTCCTGGATACGGGCAGCTCCTGCGCACACCCGGCGCCTGGACATTCCTGCTCCCCGGCTTCCTGGCACGCCAGCCCTTCGCGATGCTCACCATTGGCATCGTCCTTCTGGTGCAGCACACCACCGGTTCGTACGGCAGCGCCGGCGCGGTCGCCGCCTTCACCGGCGTCTCCATGGCGCTGTTCGCACCGCAGAGCGGCAAGCTCGCCGACCGCTTCGGACAGCGGGCCGTCCTGCTGCCCGGCGTCCTGGTGCACGCCGCATCCGTCTCCGCGCTCACCGTGCTCGCCCTGTCGGGCGCTCCCCTGTGGGCGCTGTTCGTCGCAGCCGTCCCAACGGGTGCCTCCGTACCGCAGATCGGCCCGATGGTGCGGGCCCGCTGGGCCGCCAAGCTGGAGGGCTCGCCGCTGATGACGACGGCGGCCGCCTTCGAATCCGTGACGGACGAGTTCACCTTCGTCGTCGGACCGGTGCTCGCGACCGCGCTCAGCACGGGTGTGCACCCGGCGGCCGGGCTGATCGCGGAGGCGACGCTGACGCTCGCCGGCGGTCTGTTCTTCGCGGCCCAGAGCCGTACCCAGCCCCAGCCGAGCCGTGCCGCGGGGCACGCGCGCGTGGAGCACGCCTCCGCCCTGTCCATCCCCGGCGTACGCGTCCTGGCCGTGGCCTTCCTCGGCATCGGCTCGGTATTCGGCGGAATGCAGGTCTCGCTGACCGCCTTCTCCGAGGAGATCGGCAACCCCGGGGTCAACGGTCTGCTCTACGGGATCTTCGCGGCCGGCAACATGCTCGCGGGCATCGCGTGCGGCGCGATCGCCTGGAAGAGCGGCCCGCGGCGCCTGATGGTGCTCGGCTACGCCGGGCTGACGCTGACTGCCTCCGCGCTCTGGGCCACGCACTCCGTGGCACTGCTGGCCGGGCTCGGCCTGCTGGTCGGCCTCTGCATCGCTCCGGCCCTCATCAGCGGCTACACGCTGGTCGAGTCGCTGGTGCCCGCATCGGCCCGTACGGAGGCCTTCACCTGGCTGACGGGCGCTGTCGCGCTCGGTCAGGCGGCGGCCGTGACGGTGGCCGGCCGGCTGGCCGACGAGAACGGCGCGAGCGCCGGATTCGTGGTCCCGCTGGTGGGCACCGCACTGGCCCTGGTCACCCTCCTGGCCCTGCGCTCGCGGCTCTCGCCGAGGTCCTCGGGGCGGATCGCGGCGCGTGGGATGGGTCACCGAGTGCCGGTGACGGTGGACTGATCCAGCGGAATACGTCACTATGGACCGTCGTTAGCACTCATTGAGTGAGAGTGCCAGGAGGAAGACAAGTGCCGACCTACCAGTACCAGTGCACCGAATGCGGCGAGGGCCTCGAGGCGGTGCAGAAGTTCACCGATGACGCCCTGACCGTGTGCCCCAGCTGCGACGGACGCCTGAAGAAGGTGTTCTCGGCCGTGGGCATTGTCTTCAAGGGTTCCGGGTTCTACCGGAACGACAGCCGTGGTTCGTCGTCGAGCAGCTCGCCCGCGTCGTCCACGTCCACGCCGTCCACGGGTGCGAAGTCGTCGGACTCGAAGCCCGCGGCCTCCACGTCGTCGAACGGCTCCGGGTCGTCTTCGAGCTCGTCCTCCTCTTCGTCGAGCACCAGCGGCAGCTCCGCCGCCTGACATCTGCCTCGACCTCTGCTTCAACGTCTGCTTTCCGAGGGCCCCGCCGTTGCGTACGGCGGGGTCCTCGGCGTTTTGGCGTCCGGATACTGTGGCCGCCATGGCGACCAACGCGAGCGAACTCTCCAGCACTCCGTCCGCGGAGATCGGTGTCATCGGCGGCTCGGGGTTCTACTCCTTCCTGGAGGACGTGACGGAGGTCCAGGTGGACACTCCGTACGGCAGCCCGAGCGACTCCCTGTTCTTCGGCGAGATCGCAGGGCGGAAGGTCGCTTTCCTGCCGCGGCACGGGCGCGGCCACCATCTGCCGCCGAACCGCATCAACTACCGCGCCAATCTGTGGGCGCTGCGCTCGGTGGGCGTACGACAGGTGCTCGGGCCGTGCGCGGTGGGCGGGCTGCGGCCGGAGTACGGGCCGGGGACGCTGCTCGTGCCGGATCAGTTCGTGGACCGTACGCAGGCGCGCGTGCAGACCTTCTACGACGGCTACCCGCTGCCGGACGGATCCGTGCCGAACGTGGTGCATGTGTCGACGGCCGACCCGTACTGCCCCGAGGGACGCAAGGCCGCACTGGCTGCGGCACGCGGGCGGGACTGGGAGCCGGTGGACGGCGGGGCGCTGGTGGTGGTCGAGGGGCCGCGGTTCTCGACCCGGGCCGAGTCGCTCTGGTACCGGTCGATGGGCTGGTCGGTGATCGGCATGACCGGGCATCCGGAGGCGGTGCTCGCCCGTGAACTGGCGCTCTGCTACACGTCGATGACGCTGGTGACGGACCTGGACGCGGGGGCCGAGTCGGGCGAGGGTGTCTCCCACGCGGAGGTGCTGAAGGTGTTCGCCGCCAATGTGGAACGGCTGCGGACGGTGCTCTTCGACGCGGTGGCGGGGCTGCCGGTGGACGGGGAGCGGGACTGCCTGTGCACGCGGGCGCTGGACGGCCTCGACCCGGGGATCCAGCTGCCGTAAAAGCCCCGCGTGGGTTCGGTAAGCCATCGCGCGGATTCGGTAAGCCCCGCGTGGGTGAGGGAGTTGTCCACAGCGCCGCGGTCGTCCACAGGCGTCTGCGGGATGCGAGCGGACGGTGGATCGTGAGGAGCGGTCAGTCCAACTCCCCTTCTCACGGCAGGCGGTGTGTGTCATGTCGCTCCTTCCTCCTTCTTCGGCTCCGGGGCCCGTCGGCGTACCGCCGTTCGCGCCGCTGCGGGTGCGCGGCGGGGCGCACCGGCTGCGGCGGGCGATGCGGCGGCGACGGCGTGCGCTGGCGGCCGGTCTCGCCATGACGGCGGCGGCGCTTGCCGCTTCGGGTGCGCGTGGGGCGGACGGTCCTGGGCAGGTCGCTCCGGGAGCCGGTGCGCCGACGGCCGCGCATCGCGAACGACGGCCCGCCGCCGAGATGGTCTCCGCTCCGGTGCGTATCGCGGATGCCGCGACGGTGCGGCTGCTGCGCCCGGGAGACCGGGTGGATGTGATCGCTGCCGCCAACTCCCCTGCGGGGGAAGCCTCCGAGGCACGGGTGGTGGCATCGGGGGCCCGGGTGACCGACGTTCCGCGGGCGCCGGAGGCCGTCGGGGACGGCGGCGCGCTGGTGGTCCTGACCGTTCCGCGTGCCACCGCCGCGGCGCTGGCCGGCGCGGGCGCGACATCGAAGCTGGCGGTGACGGTGTGCTGACTCTCCGAACCGGGACTCGTACTGACGTATCGTCAAGTCACCTGTTCGCATGCGCGGATTGGACAGCGCGGTCACGCGGTGCCGTAGGTTGCGGAGCGTTTGACTCCATGACCTGCACATGCGAAGAGAGGCTCAGTGGTGAGCGAGAAGAAGGTCAGCGTCCTGGAGGGCTTCAAGGCCTTCCTGATGCGCGGCAATGTGATCGATCTGGCCGTCGCCGTGGTCATCGGCGCGGCGTTCACCCAGATCGTGAACTCCGTGGTGAAGGGCGTCATCAACCCGGTGGTCGGAGCGTTCGGGACGAAGGAGCTCGACTCCTACAGCTCCTGCCTGAAGGGCACCTGCAAGGTGGTGAACGGCGAGGTCGACGGCATCAAGATCCTTTGGGGCTCGGTGCTCAGCGCCACGCTGACCTTTGTGATCACAGCGGCTGTCGTCTACTTCCTGATGGTGCTGCCCATGGCCAAGTACTTGGCCAGGCGGGCCGCCCGGGACGCGGCAAAGGAAGGCGCGAAGGAAGTGATCGAGCTGACCGAGCTCGAGGTCCTGAAGGAGATCCGGGACGCCGTGGTGGCCCAGCGGGGCTCGGGGCACGACCGGCAGTAGCGAAGGCTCAGATGTGGTGGGGCGGCTTCTCGTCGAGGAAGCGCGCCAAGTCTGCTGCGCTCTCGCCGGCCGCGAGAGGCC
Organism: Streptomyces sp. NPDC005408; assembly: GCF_040606445.1. Lineage (NCBI taxonomy): Bacteria > Bacillati > Actinomycetota > Actinomycetes > Kitasatosporales > Streptomycetaceae > Streptomyces > Streptomyces sp. NPDC005408. The sequence goes on from NZ_JBEXEX010000002.1 coordinate 245,703, forward strand.
GCTCGCCCCACCCACGGTCCGTATCGTCCGAGGATTGCTGGTCCAGCGGATCGTCGAAGATCAGTTGCGGTCTTGGGGACTGCTGCCGCGGCTGCTCCGCATCACGCGGTCCGGGGGCGGGGGCGGTGCTCATACATCCAGGGTACGGCGAAGGGGGCGGGGCCGGTCCGGGCGGCGTCGCCCTGGAGCGGATCCGGGGCAGGTGGCCGCGTCCATACCGTGGGGCGCCCGCGTCAGCGGTCCTTGGGGTCGAGCCGCCACAGGCCCAGGACCACCAGGAACGACAGGCAGAGGAAGCCCGCACCCCACCAGGCCGTGCCGGTCTCGCCCTGCATCCACTGATTGACCACGACGGTCAGGCCCCAGAGCTGGCCGATGACCACGCTGATCGCCAGGGCGAGGCGGGCGGTGAGTTTCGAGGAGCGCTCGGGCTCCTGCTCGGTGCCCGCGCCGGGTCCGGGGCCGGTGTGCCGGATCCGCGGGTCGCCGTAACCGCTGGTGGAGCGGATCTGCGGATAGCGCTCATGGACCGGCCTGTTCAGCCGGGGCTGCGCACTGCCCGGGTGATAGCCGGGGCGCGGCGGCTGCTGCGGGTCGCTCATGCCGGACTCCCCTGGATACGCGAACCGGGACATTCGAGCAGCGCAGCCCGGTCGGGGGCCTCGTCGGCGAACTGGCGGCACCAGGCGTCCTTGTCGTTCTCGCCCGAGCGGGCGGTAGCGACGGCCCAGACGCTGCCGTCGGTGTCCTCGTTGAGGATGACCCGGGGCAGTGGGCGGGGCGGCGGTCCTGCCGTCACCTCGCCGGTGCGGACGTCGAAGACGCCTTCGTGGCAGGGGCAGAGCAGCTCGCCCTCCATACCGCGGTCCTCGCGCCAGAGCACGGCGCAGGCGAGGTGGGTGCAGACCGCCGAGTAGCCGACGAGGGTGCCGTCCCTCAGCCGTACGGCCACGGCGCGGTCCTCGTCGCCGGGGTAGCGGAAGGCGAGGGACTCACCGGGGGCCAGCGCGTTGGCGATCTTCTTGGGCTCGGGGACGCCGTCGTTGTCGCCGTGCCGGTGAAGCACGCCGGCGGCCACACCGATGCCGCCGACGGCGAGCCCGCCGGAGACGGTGGCGACGATACGGAGGTAGTCGCGGCGGGTGGTGAGCGAGTCGGCGGCGATCCGGTCGTTCAGTGCTTGCCGGGCGGACTCCGCGGCGGGGTCGCCGGCCGGTCCGCGGGAAGGGTCGCCGGCCGGGGGCTGTTCGGTGACGCTCATCGGACGTCCCTTCCGTTCACCTCGACGACCGGGAGGCCGCCGGGTACCGGCCACTGGACCTTGTCCGCCGGGACGACCATCGCCACGCCGGTGCTGACCGTCGTCGCGCCGAAGGTGAAGGAGTCGGCGACCTGGACGCCGGGGCGCTCGGCCTGGAGCTCCTCGAGCGTTCCGTAGAACAGCGCCCCGGTGGGGCAGACCGTGGCGCACATGGGGGCGAGGCCGTAGGCGGTGCGGTCGTAGCAGAGGTTGCACTTCATCTGCAGCTTCGCCTGGAGGTCGATCTTCGGTACGCCGAAGGGGCAGGCGTTGACGCAGTTGGCGCAGCCGATGCAGCGGGTGGTGTCCGCCTGCTGCACCACACCGTCGGAGGTGACCAGGATCGCGTCGGCGGGGCAGACCTCGGCGCACGGGGCGACCGGGTCCTCGCAGTGCATGCAGACCGTGGGAAGGGAGGCGACCGAGTGCCCCTCGTCGGGATAGTCGAGATGGATCATGGACTTGCCGCGGTGCGAGTCGCATTCGCGGCAGGCGGAGACACAGGCCTGGCAGCCGATGCAACGGCCCGGGTCGATGAAGATCGTTCTGCCCATCATGGCGGGCGTCAGCTCCTCTCCGAGGTGCCGCGGCCCTGCGGCGAGGTGGGCGGCAGGGGGTCGGTGCGGGAGACCTGGGTCTCCGGGTAGGCCAACTGGCCGGGTGCGACGGGCGGCGCGGGCACTTCGTCGATGCGCTCGGCCGGCTCGACACGGCAGGCACAGACCTTGTACTCGGGAATCTTGGAACGGGGGTCGAGGGCATCAATGGTGAGCGCGTTGGCGGCCGTGGGAACCGGCCAGTGGTACGGGACGAAGACGGTGTCGGGGCGGATGGCCTCGGTGACCAGGGCGGGGAAGACCTCGCTGCCGCGGCGGGTGACGACGCGGACCGGGTCGCCGGAGCGGAAACCGAGCGAGGGGTGGACCTCGACCCAGGGGCGCGGGGTCTGTTCGACGAGGGCGCCCAGCCTGCGGGTCTGGTTGCCGGAGAGGAAGTGGGCGACGGTGCGGCCGGTGGTGAGCGAGATGGGGTACTCGTCGCTGTACGGGTCCATAGGGCGGTGCCAGTCGACGACCTGCATATGGATCTTGCCGTCGGGGTGGTAGGTCTTGCCGTCCTCGAAGAGCCGGGCGGTGCCCGGGTGGTCGGTGGACGGGCAGGGCCAGGCGATACCGCCGGTCTCCTCCAGGCGTTCGTAGGTGATGCCGTAGTAGTCGTTGACCGTTCCGGCGGAGGCGACGCGCAGCTCCTCGAAGACCTCGCGCGATCCGGCGAAGGCGAACTTGGCCCCCGCGCCCAGGCGCTGGGCGAGCTGGCAGATCACCCAGGTGTCGGTGCGTACACCGGCCGGGGGCTCCTGGGCCTTGTTGTGCTTGACGACGCGGGCTTCGGCGTTGGCCATCACGCCCTCGTCCTCGGCCCAGGTGGTGACGGGGAAGACGACATGGGCGTTGGCCGCGGTCTCGGAAAGGAAGAAGTCGAATTGGGCGTGGAACTCGATGGCGTTGTAACCGTCCTTGACGACGTGGTAGTTGGGGAGGGAGACAAAGGGGTTGTTGCAGATGCCGATCAGTCCGCGGATCTCGCCGCGCTGCATCTGCCAGACCATTTCCATCATCGAGGTGCCGGCGGGCGGGAGTTCGGACTCCTCGATGCCCCAGATCTCGCAGATCTGTCTGCGGTGCTCCTCGTTCATGATCGAGCGGCCGCCGGGAAGGAGGTCGGACTTCTGGCCGTGTTCGCGGCCGCCCTGGCCGTTGCCCTGGCCGGTGATGGTTCCGTAGCCGGCGCCCGGCCGGCCGATATTGCCGGTGGCTGCACAGAGGTTGATGACGGTGAGGCAGTTCTCGACGCCCTGGGAGTGGTGCTCGATGCCGCGGGCGTGCCAGGCCATGGCCTTGTCCGCGGCGGCGAAGGTGCGGGCGACCTGCACGACCTGTTCGGCGGGGATGCCGCAGATCTCGGCGGCGCGGAAGGGCGGGTATTCGGCGGCCTTGGCGCGTACGTCGTCCCAGCCGGTGGTGTGCGCGGCGAGGTAGGCCTCGTCGGTGAGGCCCTCCTCGACGATCACATGCAGTACGGCGTTGAAGAAGGCCGCGTCGGTGCCGGGTTTGAGGGCGACATGGATGTCGGCGGTGCGGGCGATGGCCGTCTCGCGCGGGTCGACGACGATGAGACTGGCGCCGCGGTCCCGCGCTCCCCACAGATACTGCGTCATCACGGGGAAGCATTCGCCCACGTTGGATCCGGCGATCAGCAGGCAGTCGGTCGGACGGCGTTCAGGCTCCGGTCCGGGAAGAAGAACCGTCGCCTGCCCAGCGCCTGCCACCCCGCGGCCCCGCGGCTGGGGTGTCCCCACGACGCCACGGCCCCGGTGGCGCACCGGCCCGGGGCCCCGCCGCCCCACTGGCCCGAATCGCTCCTTCGCGCGTCTAGCGGTCCGCTCGCTCACCCTCTGCTGTGCTTGGCGCATGACTCACACGCCCAGCGCCGGCCGCCCACCGAAGTCGTCGAAGCCGTTGAGCTCGTCGAGTCCGTTGTGGCCCCTGCGGCCCCTCGTCGCCCGTCGGCGCGACGAGGAGCACCGCGCGGCCACGCCTCTTGAGCTCTTCTTCGACCTCTGCTTCGTGGTCGCGATCGCCCAGGCCGGTGTTCAGCTGGTGCATGCCGTGGCCGAGGACCATGCGGGGGACGGCGTTCTCAATTACGTGATGGTGTTCTTCGCCATCTGGTGGGCGTGGATGAACTTCACCTGGTTCGCGTCGGCGTACGACAACGACGACGCCCTCTACCGTGTGGTCACCCTCGTCCAGATCGCCGGCGTCCTCATCCTCGCCGCCGGTGTCTCCCGCGCCTTCCAGGACCACGAGTTCCTGGCCGTCTGGTTCGGCTACCTCGTGATGCGCGTCGCGCTGACAGCGCAGTGGCTGAGAGCCGCGCGGGCCGCGTCGGGCCCCGAGCGGACCATGGCCCTGCGGTACGCGGGCGGCGTGATCCTCTGCCAGATCGGCTGGAGCGCCCTGCTGTTCGCGCCCGAGTCGGCCCGTGGCTGGATCTTCCTGGTGATGGCGATCGCCGAGATGTGCGTGCCGGTGTACGCCGAGAAGGACTTCCACACCGACTGGCACGCGCGCCACATCGCCGAACGCTACGGCCTGTTCACCATCATCGTGCTCGGCGAGACCATCGCCGCGGCCACCGTCGCCGTGAAGTCCGGCGTCGACGAGAAGGAGGCGCTCGGCGACCTGCTCCCGATCGCCGCAGGCGGACTCCTCATCGTCTTCGCCGCCTGGTGGATCTACTTCGTCGTCCCTGTCCACGACCGTCTCGCGTCCAACAGGCAGGGATTCCTGTGGGGTTACGGCCACTACGGGATCTTCGCCTCGGCCGCGGCGATCGGAGCGGGCATCGAGGTGGCCGTCGAGCAGGCCGCGGGCAAGGCACATATCTCCACCACCGCCGCATCGGCTGCCGTCACCGTCCCCTCGGCCGTCTTCATGCTGCTGGTGTGGGGCCTGCACTCGCGTTACTTCAAGGTGGGCGCCGCCCAGCAGCTGATCCTTCCCCTTACCGCGGTGGCGATCCTGCTCTGCACGTTCGCCGGGGACTGGGCGGTTCTGGCAGCCGGGCTTGTGGCGGCGGCAGCGGTGGCGGTCGGCGTCACGCTCACCGCCCGGACGCCGGCCACGGCGTGACCGACGCCACGGCCGAGACGCGTCCCGCCCCCGGGCGTTGCGCCAAGTCCCGTGGTACGCATGGGCCTCATGGCAGCACATGACGCACCGACGGGCGGACCGACGGACCGGGAGCCGCGTGGAGCGCGGGGCGGGCTGACCGACGTGGCGGGGCTGCGCGTCGGCCACGCGCGCGTGCCCGGCGACCGCGCGCTCAGCGGCACCACCGTCGTCCTCGCCCCCGCGGGCGGCGCGATCGCCGCCGTGGATGTACGGGGCGGCGGCCCCGGCACCCGTGAGACCGACGCCCTCGACCCCCGCAATCTCGTCCAGCGCGTCGAGGCGGTCGTCCTGACCGGCGGCAGCGCGTACGGCCTCGAATCAGCGGCCGGTGTGATGGCGTGGCTGGAGGAGCAGGGCCGCGGCGTCCGCGTCGGCCCCGACCCGTCCCACGTCGTGCCGGTCGTCCCCGCGGCCTGTGTCTTCGACCTCGGGCGCGGCGGCGACTGGCGGGCCAGGCCGGACGCCGCGACCGGACGGGCCGCGGTCGAGGCGGCAGCCCGTACGGACGAGGGCGCGCCGGTCGAGGAGGGCGGCGTCGGCGCGGGCACCGGGGCGGTCGTCGGGCAGTTCAAGGGCGGGGTCGGTACCGCGAGCGCCGTCCTGGACTCCGGGATCACCGTCGCCGCGCTGGTCGTGGCCAACGCCGCTGGCTCGGCAGTCGATCCGCGGACGGGTGCGCTGTACGGGTCGTACTTCACGGGCCGCGTCGCCCACCCCTCCCCCGACGTCCACGCCGCGGCCCAGCTCCGCCTCGCCGAGGCCCGCGAGAAGAACGGCCCTCCCCCGCTCAACACCACCCTGGCAGTCGTCGCCACCGACGCCGTTCTCACCCGTGCGCAGGCGCAGAAGCTCGCGGGCACGGCGCACGACGGCATCGCACGCGCCGTACGCCCGGTGCATCTCCTCAACGACGGGGACACGGTCTTCGCCCTCGCCACCGGCGCCGTAGCGCTCGACGAGGCCAATCCGCTCGCCCTCAACGAGGTGCTGGCGGCGGGCGCCGACGTGGTGACCCGGGCGATCGTCCACGCGGTCCTCGCGGCCCGCGGCGTCGAGGGTCCGGGCGGGGTCTTCCCTTCGTACCGGGACCTGTACGACATCGACTGACGTACGGGACAACCCGGTTGCCCCGGAGCACGGGAACTTCCCCCGGACGCCCTTCGTTTTCCCGAACCCCGGACGCGTTGTCAGACCCAGGGGCTACGTTTAGCAATCACCAAGTGACTTGCGGCGACGGCCTGGAGACCCATCTTGAACGATCCGTACGAGACAACCGAGACGCACCTCGAGCGACTCCTGGGGCGGGCGCTCAACTCGTTCGACCTGCCCGACTCGACGATCGAACGGCTCGATTCGGCGCTGGCCCATGCCAGTTCGCTGCACTCCTCGCACCACAGCGCCGCGCTGCACCGCGCGACGTACCGGCACGCCTACCTCCTCAGCGACGGAAGCTCCCTCGTCCTGTGGGAGCTGGTGCACAACACCGGGCGCGACGGCGCCGAGCAGCACGAGCTCTACACCGAGGAGTCGGAGGCCCGTCTCGCCGCCTCGCGGCTGCCCGCCGGTTTCCCGGGCTTCGCCGGGCTCGTGGGCGACGACCCGGACGGTGCGGACGCGGGGCTCGACGCGGATCTGGAGGCCGACTGGGAGCTCCTGTCCAGCCTGATGGCGACGCCCGCGGCTCCGCTCCCCAGGATGTACGTCCCGGACGACTCCCCGGACCACGCGCGCCGCGTGCTGCGCCGCGCCGAGAACGCCGACCAGCCGGGCGAGGAGACCGCGAGCCTGCTGCAGGCGGCGTTCGCCCACCACATCACGCAGGTCTTCGGCCGCCAGTGCCAGGTGGAGGGCAAGGACGCGGGCTTCACGCTGTACGAGCACGCGTTCCTGCTGCTCGACGGCACCGAGACGAGCCTGTGGGAGGTGGAGCACACGGCGACTCCGGACGGCCGCCACATGTGCGAGGTGTACGCCGAGGAGCACACCGCGCGCGAAGCGATGGAGCTGCGCGCGCGGGTGCGCTGAGGTTGCCGCGGCGGCTCAGGCGGCCGCCAGCACCTTAGGCTCCTCGTCGGCCGTGGCGAGGGCCTGCTCGGGCTGCTGCTTGCGTGCCCCCTTGAGGAGGATGACGACGCCCGCGCTCACGACCGTGCCCGCGACGATCGCGACGAGGTAGAGGAACGGGTTGCCGATCAGCGGCACCACGAAGATGCCGCCGTGCGGAGCGCGCAGGGTGCACTCGAAGGCCATCGAAAGCCCGCCGGTGACCGCGCCGCCCGCCATCGCCGCCGGGATCACCCGGAGCGGGTCGGCCGCGGCGAAGGGGATCGCGCCCTCGGTGATGAACGAGGCCCCGAGCACCCAGGCCGCCTTGCCGTTCTCACGCTCGGTCCTGGTGAAGAGCCTGCCGCGTACGACGGTGGCCAGCGCCATCGCCAGCGGCGGGACCATGCCTGCGGCCATCACGGCGGCCATGACCTTGAGGGAGCCGTCGTTGGGGTTGGCGAGACCGCCGACCGCGAAGGTGTACGCGACCTTGTTGAGCGGGCCGCCGAGGTCGAAGCACATCATCAGGCCGAGTACGACGCCCAGGATGACCGCGTTGGCACCGGAGAGGCTGGACAGCCAGTCGGTGAGCGCCTTCTGGAGTTCGGCGATGGGCTTGCCGACCACCAGGAACATCAGGAATCCGACGACGATCGACGAGAGCAGCGGGATCACGACGACGGGCATGATGCCGCGAAGCGGCTTGGGAACTTTGAGGCGTTGGATCGCCATGACGGTGGCGCCCGCGAGCAGACCGGCGATCAGGCCGCCGAGGAATCCGGCGTTGATGGTCAGCGCGATCGCGCCGCCGACGAAGCCGGGGACGAGACCGGGGCGGTCGGCCATTCCGTAGGCGATGTACCCGGCGAGTACGGGCACGAGGAAGCTGAAGGCGAGCCCGCCGACCTGGAAGAGGAGGGCGGCCCAGCTGGTGTGGTCGGCCCAGACGAAGTGCTCGGCGACGGACTTGGCGTCGGAGATCTCGTAGCCGCCGAGGGCGAAGCCGAGGGCGATGAGAAGGCCTCCGGCGGCGACGAACGGAACCATGTAACTGACGCCGGACATCAACCACTTGCGGAGCTTTGTGCCGTAGCCCTCGCCGGGCTCGCCGGCGGCGTCGACCGGCGCGGTGCGGCGGGCCTGCGCGGTGACCTCACCGCGCTCGGCCTTCCCGCGCACCTCCGCGATGAGTTCGGCGGGCCGGTTGATCCCTGCCTTGACGCCGATGTCGACGGTGGGCTTCCCGGCGAAGCGCTCCTTGTCCCGTACGGGGACGTCGTGAGCGAAGATCACGGCGTCGGCGGCTGCGATGAGCTCGGGGGCGATCCGGGTGAACCCGGCGGAGCCCTGGGTCTCGACGGTGAGTTCGACACCGGCGGCCTCGGCGGCCTTTTCGAGGGATTCGGCGGCCATGTAGGTGTGGGCGATGCCGGTGGGGCAGGAGGTGACGGCGACGATACGGAACGGGGTACGGCGGTCCTCCGAACCAGGGGTCTCCCCCGCGCCACCGGCCGGGGCGGGCGGCGCGGGCTCGTCGCCGCGCAGGAGTGCCGCCACCTCACCCGCGTCGGTCGCCGACCGCAGCGCTCCCGTGAAGGCCTCGTCCATCAAGTGGCGGGCCAGGCTCGACAGGATCGTCAGATGCGCGTCGTCCGCGCCCGCCGGAGCCGCTATCAGGAAGATCAGATCAGCCGGGCCGTCCGGGGCGCCGAAGTCGATGCCCCGGGAGGAGCGGCCGAGGGCCAGGGTCGGTTCAGTGACATGCTCGCTGCGGCAGTGCGGGATGCCGATCCCGCCGTCCAGGCCCGTCGGCATCTGGGCCTCGCGCGCCGCCACGTCCGCCAGGAAGCCGTCCAGGTCGGTGACCCGGCCCAGCCTCACCATCCGTTCGGCCAGCGAACGGGCCGCGGCCTCCTTCGTCGTCGCGGCCAGGTCGAGGTCGACCAGGTCCGCGGTGATCATGTCGCTCATCGCGGGCTCCCTTGCTCGGTGAGTACTCGGTCCAGGGGGATGTCTGCGGTCACGGTGACCGCGGACGGGTCGAGGTCGGCCGGGGTCGGCATCACGCTGCCCGGCAGCTGCACCGCCGCCGCACCGTGTGCGACCGCGGCGGCCAGGGCGTCCGCACCCTCGCCGCCCGCGGCCAGGAATCCGGCCAGTGACGCGTCGCCCGCCCCGACATTGCTGCGGACGGACGAGACGACGGCTGATCCGAAGAACACGCCCGCGCCGGAGACCAGCAGCTGGCCGTCCGCGCCCAGGCTCGCCAGTACCGCCCGCGCACCCAGCTCCCGCAGTTCCTCCGCCGCCTTGACCGCGTCGCCGACCGTGGCGAGCGGGCGGCCCACCGCCTGGGCGAGTTCGTCGGCGTTCGGCTTGACGACGTCGGGGTGCGAGCCGAGGGCCGCCGGCAGGGACGGGCCCGAGGTGTCGAGGGCGACCCGCGCGCCCGCGGCGTGCGCCCGTACCACCAACTCCGCGTACCACTCGGGCGCGAGGCCACGAGGCAGGCTGCCGCAGCACGCGATCCACGCGGCGGACCCAGAGTGGTCCCTGACCGCGGACAAAAGCAACTCGGCTTCCGCGGCGCTCAGTTCGGGACCTGGCGCGTTGATCTTCGTCAGTGTGCCGTCCGGCTCCGCCAGCGCGATGTTCGAGCGCGTCGCGCCCGCCACGGGGACCGGCTCGACCTCGATGCCCTGCCCCGCGAGGAGTTCCGCGACGAGCGCGCCCGGCGCCCCGCCCAGCGGCATGACGGCGACTGTGCGGTGTCCCGCGGCCGCTACGGCCCGCGAGACGTTGACGCCCTTGCCGCCGGGATCCATCCGCTCGGCCGTGGCCCGCAGCACCTCGCCGCGGTCCAGCGCCGGGACCTCGTACGTACGGTCCAGCGACGGGTTCGGGGTGACGGTCAGGATCATGCGCGTACGACTTCCGTTCCCGCGGCCTCGATCGCCGCGGCGTCCTCGGGGCTGAGCCCGCTGTCGGTGATGAGCAGGTCGACGTCGGCGAGGTCGCCGAAGCGGGCGAAGTGCGACTGCCCGTGCTTGGCCGAGTCGGCGAGCAGCACCACGCGCCGCGCCGCCGAGACGATCGCGCGCTTGACGGCGGCCTCGGCGAGGTCGGGCGTGGTGAGGCCGCCGGCCGCCGAGAAGCCGTTGGCGCCGAGGAAGACGACGTCCGCGTGGATCTCTCCGTACGCCCGAAGCGCCCACGCGTCGACGGCGGCGCGTGTGCGGTGCCTGACCCGGCCGCCCACCAGATGGAGGTCGATACCGGGGTGGTCGGCGAGGCGGGCCGCGACGGGCAGGGCGTGCGTGACGACGGTGAGCGAGCACTCCAGCGGGAAGGCGGCGGCGAGGCGGCCCACGGTGGACCCGGCGTCGAGGATCACGCTGCCGTCCATGGGCAGTTCGGCGAGCGCGGCGTGCGCGATGCGGTCCTTCTCGTCCGCGGCGGTGGACTCGCGCTCGGCGAGATCGGGCTCGAAGTCGAGGCGCCCGGCCGGGATGGCGCCACCGTGCACGCGCCGGACGAGCCCGGCCCGGTCCAGGGCCTTGAGGTCGCGCCGGATGGTCTCGGCGGTGACCTGGAACTCCTCGGCGAGGGAGAGCACATCGACACGGCCGCCGTCGCGGGCGAGGCGCAGGATCTCCTGCTGGCGCTCCGGTGCGTACATGTGGGTTTACATCCGTTCCATGCCCGAACCCGTTGTTTCGGCAGCAGACTACGCTCCGATTTCCGCGAAGTAAACAGACCCGGGCATAGAGCGGACATGGAACGGACATGGCGCGAAACACCAGCGCCGGGCGCGGAACAACAACGAGGCCCGGCCCGGGACGCATCCCGGGCCGGGCCTCGTATCCGAGTCCTTCGACCGCCTCAGTGCGCGAGCACAGGCTCCGGCTCCTGCTCGTCCAGAACCTCTGCCTCCGCCCCTTCCACATGCTGCTTCGGCCGCGACGGCAGCGCGAACATCACCACGAAGATCACGGCCAGCACCGCCACCACCCACCACAGCGAGCTCTGGAACGCGTCCCCGAACGCCTTCCCGACAGCGCTCGGCGCGATCCGGTCGTCGATCGACCCGAAGAAGACCACCGACACCAGACCGAGTCCGAGCGCATTGCCCATCTGCTGCGTCGTGTTGATCAGCCCGGACGCCGAGCCCGAGTGCTCGCGCGGTACGTCGGAGAGCACCGCGTCCGTCAGCGGCGCCACGATCAGCCCCATCCCGACGCCCATGACCACCAGCGGGAGCACCATCTGCCAGGAGTGGATCGCGGTGCCGTACCGCCCGGCCTCCCAGATATAGAGGAGCAGGCCCGCGGCCATCGTCAGCGCGCCCGCCTGGAGCACCTTCCGGCCGAAGCGCGGCACCAGCTTCTGGACGGACATCCCCGCCGCCGTGGAGACGGCGATGGAGAACGGCACTCCGGTCAGCCCCGCCCGCAGCGGCGACCAGCCAAGGCCTATCTGCATGTACAGCGTCCAGACCAGGAAGAAGATCCCGCAGGCGATGCCGAACGTGAGCTGTACGGCGATGCCCGCGGCGAAGCTCTTCACCTTGAACAGCGACAGCTCCACCAGCGGCGAACCGTCCTTGCGGGTCTTCCTCTTCTCGTACGCCACGAAGACGGCGAAGACGACCAGGCTGCCGGCCATGCACAGATGACCCCACAGCGGCCAGCCGAGCTCACGGCCGCGCGTCAGCGGGTAGATCAGCATCAGCAGGCCCGCCGTGACCAGCGCGACGCCGACGAGGTCGAGCCTGAGCGCCTTCGGGGCGCGGGACTCGGTGATGAACTTCCGGCCCAGGATCAGCCCGGCGATGCCGACGGGCAGGTTGATCAGGAAGATCGGCCGCCATTCGAGGCCGAAGAGGTTCCACTGGGTCAGCAGGGCGCCGAGCAGCGGTCCGGACACCGCGCCGAGCCCGATGATCGCGCCGAACATGCCGAAGACCTTGCCGCGTTCGTGCGCCGGGAAGGTGACGTGGATGATCGCGAGCACCTGCGGCACCATCATCGCTGCGGTCGCGCCCTGGAGCAGCCGGGAGGCGACCAGCATGTTCTCGTTCGCCGCGAAGCCGCAGAGCGCGGAGGCGAGCGTGAAGCCGGTGATGCCGATGAGGAAGAGCCTCTTGCGGCCGTAGATGTCACCGAGCCGTCCGCCCGTGATCAGACCGGCGGCGAAGGCGAGCGCGTATCCGGCGGTGATCCACTGGATGGCGCCGAACGACGCCCCCAGGTCCCGCTCGATGCTCGGGATCGCGATATTGACGATGGTGACGTCGACCAGATCCATGAAAGCCGCGGTCATGACGATGGCGAGTGCGATCCATCGGCGCCGGTCGGAAGCCGTATCCGTTACGGCGGGCTGTGAACTCATGGGAAGAACATAGAGCGGATATAGGTCAGCCCATGTCCTAGATGACGGGCATCCTGGAAAACATGACGGACACTCCGGCACGACTCCTCAATCTGCTCTCCCTCCTCCAGACTCCGCGCGAGTGGCCGGGCAGCGAGCTCGCCGAGCGCCTCGACGTGAGCCCGCGCACCATCCGGCGGGACATCGACCGGCTGCGGGACCTCGGCTATCCGGTCGAGGCCACGAAGGGCGCGATCGGCGGCTACCGCCTGGTCGCGGGCGCCGCCATGCCGCCGCTGCTCCTCGACGACGAGGAGGCCGTCGCGATCGCGGTCGGTCTGCGCGCGGGCGCGGGCCATGCCATCGAGGGCATCGAGGAGGCCGCCGTACGCGCCCTCGCCAAGTTGGAACAGGTGCTGCCGTCCCGGCTGCGGCACCGGGTCACCACCCTCCAGGCGGCGACGATCCCGTTGACCCGCGGCGACGGTGCGACGATCGACCCGCACACGCTGACGGTCATCGCGGGCGCCGCGACCGGGCGCGAACGCCTCCGCTTCGGCTACCGCGCGGGCGACGGGACGGAGACCAAGCGGCAGGCCGAGCCGTACCGCCTCGTGTCGACGGGCCGCCGGTGGTATCTCGTCGCGTACGACATCGGGCGCGAGGACTGGCGTACGTTCCGTGTCGACCGGGTCTCCGAGCCCTTCGCCACGGGAGCACGCTTCGTGCCGCGGGAGCTGCCGACGGGGAGCGCGGCGGAGCTCCTCGGGCACACGATGTCCCGGCAGCCTGAGTTCGACCTCGATGTGAGCTTCGAGGCCCCGGCGGAGTTCGTCGCCGCGCGCCTCCCGGACACGCTGGGCGCGCCCGCCCCCACGGGCGAGGCGACCTGCCGGCTGCGGGCGAAGGCGGCGGACTCGCTGGAGTGGCTGGCGCTCCGACTGGCCCTGGTGGACTGCGAGTTCACGGTCCACGGCCCACGCCCGCTGGTGGAGTACATGACGGACCTGGGCGCGCGCCTGACCCGGTCGACCGGGGGCTCGGTTCCCGCCCGGTGACAGTCGGTCCGGACGGAACCCGATGCCAGTCGGTACCCGATGGCAGTCGGTCCGGACAGGGAAGGACCCCAGCACCGGGGGGGAGGGTGCCGGGGTCCGCTCTTGGGGGCTGGCGGCGCTTACGCGGCCGCGTCGAAGCCCGTGTCCCGCGCCATCCGCTTCAGCTCGAGCAGCGCGTGCTTCTCGATCTGGCGGATCCGCTCGCGCGTCAGGCCGTGCTGCTTGCCGACCTCCGTCAGCGTGCGCTCCCGGCCGTCCTCGATGCCGTACCGCATGCGGATGATCGAAGCCGTACGGTGGTCGAGCTTGCCGATCAGGTCCTCGAGTTCCTCGCTGCGCAGCAGCGTAAGCACCGACTGCTCCGGCGAGATCGCCGAGGTGTCCTCGAGCAGATCGCCGAACTGCGTCTCGCCCGCGTCGTCCACCGCCATGTTCAGGCTGACCGGGTCACGTGCCCAGTCGAGCACGTCCGTGACCCGCTCGGGCGTCGAGCCGAGCTCCTTGGCGACCTCGGCCGCCTCCGGCTCGCGGCCGTTCTCCCTGTTGAACTCGCGCTGGACACGGCGGATACGACCGAGCTCCTCCACCAGGTGGACGGGGAGCCGGATGGTGCGGGACTGGTCGGCTATGGAGCGGGTGATCGCCTGGCGGATCCACCACGTGGCATACGTCGAGAACTTGAAGCCCTTGGCGTAGTCGAACTTCTCGACCGCGCGCACCAGGCCCGCATTGCCCTCCTGGATCAGGTCGAGGAGGGGCAGCCCGCTGCGCGGATAGCGCCGCGCCACGGCCACCACGAGCCGGAGGTTGGAGCGGATGAAGACGTCCTTGGCGCGCTCGCCGTCGGCGACCAGCGCCTCGAGCTCCTCGCGCGTGGCTCCGCCCGCATCGCTGTCCACCTCTCCGTCGAGGATCTGCTGGGCATACACGCCCGCCTCGATGGTCTGGGACAGCTCGACTTCCTTGGCGGCGTCGAGCAGCGGCGTACGCGCGATCTCATCGAGGTACATGCCGACCAGGTCGCGGTCGGCGATCTCCCCGCCCACGGCGCGAACGCTGCTTGCCCGGCCGGTCCCACTGGAGTCGGACTGACGACGGGCGACGGCACGGGTTGCCATGCGAGCTCCCTTGCTGAGTAGGTCGCGACACCCTTCCGGGTGCCCTGCATCCGATGGAAACAACGACTGGAATCCGGACAGAATTCCCACACCATGGATAGATTTTCGTGATCTTGCAGTACCCTGTCCCGCCACGAGGGAGGAAGTGTGCCGCAGGAACACGCAGAGGTGCAGGTCAGGGCAGGCACCGAGGCCGATCTCGAGGCCCTCACGGAGCTCTACAACCACTACGTGCGTGAGACGGCCGTCACATTCGACACGTCCGCCTTCACCCCCGAGGGGCGCCGCCCGTGGCTGCACTCCCACCCTGAAGACGGCCCGTACCGCCTTTTGGTTGCTCGGGATGTCCGTTCTGCCCTACTTCTTGGATACGCGACGAGCAGCCCTTTCCGCCCCAAGCCCGCGTACTCCACTTCCGTGGAGGTCAGCGTCTACTGCACCCCCGAGGCTGCAGGCAGGGGCATTGGCACGCTCCTCTACAAGACGCTGTTCGAGGCCCTGGACGGCGAGGACATCCATCGCGCCTACGCCGGGATCGCCCAGCCGAACGAGGCGTCGGCCCGGCTGCACGCACGCTTCGGATTCCGGCACATCGGCACGTACGAAGAGGTCGGCAGGAAGTTCGGCCGGTACTGGGATGTGGCCTGGTACGAGAAGAAGCTGAGCGGGAGCTGAGCGGGAGCTGAGCGGGAGCTGAGCGGGAGCTGAGCGGGAGCTGAGCGGGAGCTGAGCGGGAGCTGAGCGGGAGCTGAGCGGGAGCTGAACCCGGCTCAGCCGAACTGCACGGAGCGCTTCGCCAGCCCCATCCAGAAGCCGTCGATCACGCTCCGCCCTCTCTCCAGCTCGTCCTGGGACGCTCCCAGCGTGACGAACAGCGGCGCGAAGTGCTCCGTCCGCGGATGGGCCAGCCGCCCGGCCGGCGCCTTGTTCTCGAAGTCCAGCAGCGCGTCCACATCGGCCCCAGCGAGTGCCCGCCGCCCCCAGTCGTCGAACTCGACCGACCAGCCGGGAGTCCCGCCGTGCCGCAGCGCCGCCAGGTTGTGGGTGAAGAAGCCGCTGCCGACGATCAGCACACCCTCGTCCCGCAGCGGCGCCAGCCTGCGGCCGATCTCCATCAGCTTCTGCGGGTCGAGCGTGGGCATGGAGATCTGAAGTACGGGGATGTCGGCGTCCGGGAACATCTCCACCAGCGGGACATACGCACCGTGATCGAGCCCGCGGTCCGGGATGTCCTGCACCGGCGTACCGGCGCCACGCAGCAACTTCCGTACGGAGTCGGCGAGTTCCGGCGCGCCGGGCGCTTCGTAGCGCACCTGGTAGTAGTGCTCGGGGAAGCCCCAGAAGTCGTACACCAGCGGCACGGTCTCGACCGCGCCGAGCGCGAGCGGGGCCTCTTCCCAGTGGGCGGAGACCATCAGGATCGCCCTCGGGCGCGGCAGGGACGCCGACCAGGCGGCGAGCTGGCCCGGCCAGAGGGCGTCGTCGGCGAGCGGCGGGGCGCCGTGGGAGAGATAGAGGGCGGGCATGCGCTCCGCGGCTGAGGTGGCATTCATGACAGCGGCTCCCGGATGTCTTCCGGCCTCTTCCGGCCTACTTGAACTTTCAAGCTAGCCAGACTTTAACCCGATTTAGTTAAACTTTCAAGAATGGGTCGTAGAGTGGGATGTATGAACACGGCATCCACTGGCGGGGGCGGCCTCGAACCGCGCTGGCTCACCGAGGACGAACAGCGCGTCTGGCGCGCCTATATGCATGCCACCACCCTCTTCGAAGACCACCTCGACCGCCAGCTGCAGCGCGACGCGGGCATGCCGCACATCTACTACGGCCTGCTCGTCCAGCTCTCCCGGGCCCCGCACCGCCGCAAGCGGATGACCGAGCTGGCCATCGACGCCAAGATCACCCGCTCCCGGCTCTCGCACGCGATAGCGCGCCTGGAGAAGAACGGCTGGGTCCGCCGCGAGGACTGCCCCTCCGACAAGCGCGGGCAGAACGCGGCACTGACGGACGAGGGCTTCAAGATCCTTCAGGAGACCGCGCCCGGACATGTCGAGGCTGTACGGCAGGCGATGTTCGACCGGCTCACACCGGAGCAGGTGGACCAGCTGGGCGAGATCATGCGGATCCTGGCAGAGGGGCTGCAGCCGCAGGACTCGGGCGCCGACCTGCCCTGGCTGCGCTGACCGCACACGTACCGCCTCCGACAGCACGCGAAGGGCCCTGCCCGGGTTCACCCCGGGCAGGGCCCTGTCCGCTCTATGACCTCTCAGCCCCCGTCAGTGCGCGACGACGGGAACCTTGACCTCGTCCTCGACACCGTCACCCGAGGCCGCGGTGACCGAACCGGCCCCCGGACGCCCGGTGTTGATCAGCGTGAAGGCGATGGCGGCCGAGGCCACCAGGATCCCGACCGCCCACCAGATGGCGTTCGCGTAGCCGTGCACCATGCCCTGGAGCTGGAGGAGCTTCGGGTCGGCCGCCCCCGCGGCGTGCGAGGTGATGTACGCGGTCGTGGCCGAGGCCGCGATCGTGTTCAGCAGCGCCGTACCGATGGCGCCACCGACCTGCTGCGAGGTGTTCACCATCGCGGACGCCACACCGGCGTCCTCCGGACGCACGCCGTGCGTGGCCAGCGACATCGCCGGCATGAACGCCGTACCCATGCCCAGACCCAGCAGCACCTGCGCCGGCAGGATCAGACCTGCGTACGAACTGCCGATCTCCAGCTGGGTCAGCATCAGCATGCCGACCGAGGCGACCAGGAAGCCGGGGCCCATCAGCAGCCGCGGCGGAACCCTGGTCATCAGACGGGCGCCGATCTGGGTCGAGCCCACGATCATGCCCGAGATCATCGGCAGGAAGGCGAAGCCGGTCTTGACCGGCGAGAAGTCCTTCACGACCTGGAGGTAGAAGGTCAGGAAGAGGAACAGCCCGAAGATCGCGATGATCGCGAGACCCAGCGAGAGGTAGACACCACCGCGGTTGCGCTCGGTCAGGACGCGCAGCGGGAGCAGCGGGGACTTGACCTTCGCCTCGGTGACGACGAACGCGGCAAGCAGCGCCGCGGACGCGATGAACATGCCGACGGTCAGGCTGTCGGACCAGCCGGCCGACTCGGCGCGGGTGAAGCCGTACACCAGCGCCACCAGGCCCAGGGTGGACAGGACGACACCGGGGATGTCGAGCGAGGAACGGTTGCGCGTGCCGGCCGGCTCACGGATCACGAAGTACGCACCGACGGCGGCGACGATCGCGAAGGGGATGTTGACGAAGAAGGTCCAGCGCCAGTTCAGGTACTCGGTGAGGAAGCCGCCGAGGATCAGGCCGACGGCGCCACCACCACCGGCGATCGCACCGTAGATACCGAAGGCCTTGGCACGCTCCTTGGCGTCGGTGAACATCACCGCGAGCAGAGAGAGCGCGGCGGGCGCGAGCAGTGCGCCGAACGCACCCTGAAGTGCGCGCGAGCCGAGCAGCATGGCCTCACTGGTGGCCGCGCCACCGAGCGCGGAAGCAGCGGCGAAGCCGAGCAGACCGACGACGAAGGTGCGCTTGCGGCCCCACAGGTCGGCAATACGGCCGCCGAAGAGCAGCAGTCCGCCGAAGGCCAGGGCGTAGGCGGTGATGACCCACTGACGGTTGCCGTCGGAAATACCCAGGTCCTGCTGGGCGGTGGGGAGCGCGATGTTCACGATCGTCGCGTCGAGCACCACCATCAGCTGGGCCAGGGCGATGAACACCAGCGCTTTCCAGCGGCTGGGGTCCGGAAGCGATATATCCGGGATACCGGCTGTTTTTGACATGGCTTTAGCCACCTAAGGGTGCGGAGAGGTCAAAACGGGTGTGTGGTCAAAGAGTTGTAGGTAGGACCGGCGAAGCCAACTGAATTAATCGGCGTCGCGCAGGTCCTCCAAGGTCGCGGCCGTGCCCGGCAGTTCGGAGCGCGCGGGCGCTTCGAGGCCGTCGAGGAACAGCTGCAGATGGCGGTGGACGAACCGGTCGAGGTTCACGCATGCGGTGCCCGGCAAGGGCCGGGTGAGCTGGGAGAGACCGACGAGCAAATCTCCGACGGCGACATCGGCGCGGAGACGGCCCTGCTCATGGGCGCGCGAGAAGAGGCCCTCGACCGCCTCTTCCAGACGTACGCGCTCATTGGTCAGATGGGGATGGTTCTTGTCGAAGGCACCCGAGAGCAGCGGGCACAGCGCCCCGATCCGCTCATCGGCGGCCGCGTGGGTGAAGCGCCGCAGCGCCTCGAACGCGTCCGTCTCCTCTGCCGCCGCCTCCTGCGCCCGTTGCGTCGTGCGGGAGAGTACGGAGAGGACCACCTCGTGGATGAGGGTGTCGCGGTCGGGGAAGTGGCGGTAGAGCGTGGCGTTGCCGACGCCGGCGCGGCGGGCGATCTCGTCGAGCGGGACGTCGGGTCCGAACTCCACGAAGGTCTCGCGCGCTGCCGTCACGATCCGCTCCCGGTTGCGCAGGGCGTCTGCCCGCGGCCGGGTGACGCGGCGCGTTTCGGTGTCGGCGGCGGGGCTCAAGGCTCCACTTCCTCTCGTGTCTGCTTCGCATCTCTACGTAAGCGGGGATCGCTTCCCCGTTTCGCGGGGACACGAGGTCAAACGGGGAAACGATCCCCGGTTATTTCCCAGGCAGGGTGTGACCTGCGTCACACATACCCTCTGCGCGAAATTCGCACGATCGGCCCACCCCGGCGCGCGGCCCGCCACTGCCCGTCACAGGCTGATCGCACAGAGCGCAGCCAGGGCCCGGCCTGCTGCCGCGGACCCGAAGGGCGTTTGCATGCAGCCGACGCGCCACCGGATACGCAGGACCAGCAGGACCGGCAGAAGGAGAACACGCAGGACACGCAGAGCAGGCACAGCAGGCAGATCCCACCGTCTCGGCGCCCTCGGCGCCCTCGCCGCTCTCGCGCTCGCCGCCCTCACCACGGCGAGCGCCACGCTTCCCGTCCCCAACCGCGCCTCCGCGGGACCGGTGGCCGCCGCCGACGAGTCGGGGCTCGGGCCGTGCCGCATCGCCTCCACGCTGGGGGTCCAGATGTCGGAGGGCATGCCGACCCCGCCCGGCTATTCGCGCTCGACCGGCGAGCTCCGTGCCCTCAACCTGATGGTCGACTTCCCGGACGCGGAGGGGCCCGGGCCGGCGCTGGACCGGCTGGCGGAGTTCTTCCCGCAGACCTCGGACTGGTTCCGGACCAGTTCGTACGGACGCCTCAGATACCGCCCGCAGGCCCCGATCACCGACTGGCTGCGGATGCCGATGCCCTTCGCCGCGTACGGGATAGAGCGCGGTTCCCCCTATGAGCCGGGCTACCGCCAGCTCGTCCAGGACATCGTGGCCGCCGCCGACCCGAAGGTGGACTTCAGCGCGTACGACCTGGTCAACATACTGATGACGCCGAACGCCGGGCCGTCCGCGCTGGACACCGTGCTGTCCGTGACCTTCTCCGGCAACGACGACGCACCGACGGCGGACGGCGTGCCGCTGGCCAACACGTCTTTCGTCTACAGCCGTCAGGACGACGGCTCCGGGTCGTACACCGAGACGGGCTATCGCGTCCTGCCCCATGAGAACGGCCATGTGTTCGGCCTGCCCGACCTCTACACCGCCGAGGGCGGGGGCGCGGTCGGCCACTGGGACATCATGTCCGAGGACTGGGGAGCCAATAACGACCTGCTGGGCTGGCACAAATGGAAGCTGGGCTGGCTGGACGCCGACCAGATCGGCTGCGCGTCCGCGCCCGGCACCACGGAGTACAAGCTGACGCCGCTGGCCACATCGGGCGGCGCGAAGATGGCGATCGTGCCGCTGAGCGAGGACTCCGGATACGCGGTGGAGGTGCGCACCCGGGCGGGCAACGACGAGGCCGTGTGCGAGCCGGGCGTCCTGATCTACCGCGTGAAGTCCGACGTGGACACCGGACAGGGACCGGTGGCGGTCGCGGACAGCAAACAGAACAGCGGAGGCTGTACACGTCGCCCCAATGTGCACGCGGAGCTGTCGGACGCGCCGTACCGGCCGGGCCAGACCTTCGTCGACCGGAAGAACCGCGTCCGTATCGCCGTGGTCGGTGAGGAGCGCGGCACCTACCGGGTGCGCGTCACCCGTTCCTGAGCTGCTGCTCTCCCAGGAACCCCCGCAGCTCGCGCTTGAGGATCTTCCCCGTCGGATTCCGGGGCATCGGCTCGTCCCGTACGAAGACATGCGCCGGCACCTTGAAGGCGGCGAGCGTCCTGCCGACATGGGCCCGCAGCTCGTCGACCGTGACAGCGGCCCGGGGGCGCAGCTGCACGACGGCCGCCACCTCCTCGCCGAGCACGGGATGCGGGACGCCGAGCACCGCGGCGTCGGCGACATCCGGGTGGTCGTGCAGGACCGCCTCGACCTCGACGCAGTACACGTTCTCGCCGCCGCGGATGACCATGTCCTTGAGCCGGTCGACGATGCTGACCCGCCCGTCGCGCACGGTCGCGAGGTCGCCGGTCCTGAACCAGCCGCCCTGGAACGCGGCGGCGGTCGCGGCCGCATTGTTCCAGTACCCGCGCACCAGCGACTGGCCGCGCAGCCACAGCTCGCCGACCTCGCCATCGGGCAGCGGCTCGCCGCCGGGCCCGGCGATGCGCACCTCGGTGGCGGGCGTCGGCCGCCCCACGCTTCCCGGGTTCTCGCGGTATCCGGCACCGAAGTTGGCGAGCACGCCGCCGCTGGTCTCGGTGAGCCCGTAGCCGTTGCGCGGCTCGATCCGCTGCCCGTAGCGGGCCGTCAGCCGGGCCACGAGGTCGGGCGGTGCGGCGGCACCGCCGGTGCTGAGATGCGTGAGCGTCTCCAGCTCGGACCCGGCCCGCTCGGCTGCCTCCAGCAGCTGGAGCGCGGTGGTCGGTACCCCGGAGTAGTGCGTGACACGGTGCCGCTCGATGAGCGCGAGGGCCTGCTCGGCGTCCCACTTCCTCATCAGTACAAGGGTCCCGCCGACCGCCATCGTCGAGTACAGCGTGGTGAACGCGGCCACATGGAAGAACGGGAACGTCATCAGCGCCACCGGCGCGGGCCCCTGCCCCGGCATCAGCCCGCGCGCGAGGCTCGAAGAGACGGCGTGGAAGCGCGGATTGAGCGCGGCCCCGGCCTGCGCGAGCTGGGTGGCGACGGCGCCCTTGGGCCGCCCGGTGGTCCCGGACGTGTAGATGACGGTGGCGTCGTCCTCGGCCCGCACCTCGATGTCGGGCGGCGCGAGAGTGGGGTCGGTGACCGGCTCGTACGCCTCGAACCCTTCTTCAGCCGCCTTAGACCCCCCGTCGGCCGCACCGTGGAAGACCACCCCGGGCACGCGGTTGCGCAGTGCCCACGTCCGCACCCGCGGCAGCCGCTCGCCGTCGACGAGGAGCACCTTCGGTGTGCAGTCGTCGAGTGCGTAGGTGAACTCGTCCTCGGTCCACCAGGCATTGAGCGGCACGGTCACGAGGCCCGCCAACTGGGCGGCCCAGAAGGCGACTTGCCACTCGGGGTGATTCCGCATGGCGACGACGGCCCGGTCGCCGCGACGCAGCCCGTACACATCGACGAACCGCCGCGCGAGCGCGCACGCCTCGGCGAAGAACTCCCCGTACGTCAGGGTCCGGCTCTCCGCCACGAGAAACGGCCGGCATCCGTACGACCATGTGGCCTCGACGAACTCCCGCAGGGTCCGCGGCCCGTCGGCGTACAGCAGCCCGCCGTCCTCACCCCGTACGACGGCGAAGGGCGCGCCGGGGGCGGCGAGGATCGCGTCGGGGCCTGCGGGGGAATCGGGGTTCGGCACGGTCGACCCTCTCCAAGCGCTTGCTCAGTACGTGCGCGACGCTATGCCGCCGCACTCACGGCGTCAAGGTCGGTGTATTTGCCAACGAGCCGGGGTGTCGGGAACCCGCTCAGCCCCCGCTGGTCACGTTCGCCGTCAGGCGGCGCAGCAGACGCATCGCTTCGGCCGGCACCGGATCTCTCCGGTGCCGGCCGACGGGTGTCTAACTGTCCTGCTCTGCCGTGCGTTTGAGGTCGTCCAGCCAGGCGACCAGGGACTGTTCGAGAGCGGCGAGCATCCCGTCCGGGTCCGCGTCCACCGGCGCCCCCGCCCAGGACTCCTCCGTGATGACGAGCGTCTCACCGTCGCCGCACGACTCGAACGTCCAGTGGTGGATTCCGTCGATTCCCGCGGCAGGTCCGCCCCAGGCGATCGACCGGCCCGGCTCCATCTCCGTCACCGTCGAGGTGATGTCCAGCCCGTGGGTGAGCCAGCGGAAGCTCGCGCCCACCTTCAGCTCGCCTTCGAGCGCGGCCAGGTCGATGCCGGTGTTCCAGCCGGGCCACGCGGCGACGTCGGTGTGCAGCCGCCAGACGGTCTCGACGGGCGCCGCGATCCGGATCTCGTGACGCGTGGTGATCACAGTGCACCGTCCTCGGTGTCGGTTCCGATGCTGCTCCGGGTGTCGGGGATCCAGGAGCCGTGGATCCCGGACGGCACCCGACGCGGCAGTTCAACCGTGGCGACGGGCTGTCCCGCGGGCGCGGACGCGTCGAGGATCAGCAGCTGCGAGGCGTCCTGGTCCCGATCGCTCACGACAGTGAGCAGATAGCCGTCGTCCTCACGGGTGCCGCCTTCGGCCGGCACGAACACGGCTTCGCCCGGCATCCGTCCGCGGCCCATGGGCACCAGTTCCCGGGCGCCGGTGGTGTGGTCGTGCTTGGCGATGGCGTACTCGCTCAGATCCGGCCCGGGGAACGCGACGGAGTAGCTGAAGCGGTTCGGGAGGCCGGTCAGGTCCTCGTTGATGGTGGGGAATTCGGTCACCAGGTCGTCCACCGCCTCCTCGCTCGCGGTGCCGGTCGCCGGGTCGAGGATCCAGCGGTGTCCGGTTGCGCCGACCATCGGCTGGGGCGCGTATCCGGGCGCGCCGATCCACCACTTCCAGGTCTGCTCCCAGGCCCCGCGGTCGTAGCGCGGCCCGCTCAGCACGATCCGGCCGCGTTCGTCCTCGTACGCGTTCGCCACATGCAGCAGCGCGCCGGGCTCCACCTCGAACCACCGCACCTTCGCGGGCCCGGAACGCGGCATGACACCGATGCGCGGCGTGTAGGTGTCGCTCCAGCGGTACGGGATGCCGGACTGCTCGGCCGGGTTGAAGACGACAGGCAGGTCCAGCCAGATGACATGCCGTGCCGTGATGCCGAAGTCGTGCATCAGGGACGGGCCCGCGCCGTCGACGGCCTCCGAGCGCACGATGTCGCCTTTGGCGTCGGCGACGTAGTACGTCAGATACGGCGGCAAGGGCCCGTAGCCGAAGAAGTGCAGCTCGCCGGTGAGCGGGTCGGTCTTGGGGTGCGCGGTCATCGCGGTCTTGAGCTTCCCGCCGAAGTCGTACGCGCCGACGGTGTCGAGCTCGGGCGTCATCTCGTACGGCAGGTTCACCTCCTGGAGCGCCAGGATGCGGCCCGCGTGCTCGATGACATGCGTGGCGGCGTCGCTGGCCCTCAGGTTGGGTATGCCGTCGGCGCCCATGTAGGGGACGCCGTCCAGTGCGGGGGTGTGGACCCAGCGGTTGCGGTACCACTCGGCGCGGCCGTCCCGCAGCCGCAGCCCATGGATCATGCCGCTGCCCTTGAACCAGTGGGTGGGCGTGTGGCCGGGCTTGGGGTTGTGGCCGTTGCGGAAGTAGCGGCCGCTGAGCTCGGGCGGGATGGTTCCGTGGACGGTCAGCTCGTGTGCTGTGATCTCGTCCACGACGGGCGTGTAGTGCCCGGAGACGTACGGCTTGGTGGTCATGACTGCTTCCTCCTGGTGATGGTGAAGGTGAAGGCGGTGCAGGTGGTGAGCGCGGCGAGGACCGCCGCGGTGACGAATGCGGCGCTGTGGCCGGCCGCCGTCGGAGCTATGGCCGTCATCAGGGCCAGACCGAGCGCTCCGCCGAGCTGGCGGGTGGTGTTGATCAGGCCCCCGGCGAGACCGGAGTCGGCGGGCGGCACGCCGTCGGTGGACAGGGATGTGAGCCGTACGAACGCGGCTCCGAGTCCCGCGCCGATGAGGAGCGAGGGCCCGAGCAGATCGAGGGCGAACGCTGCGTCGTCGGGCGCCCACGACAGCCATACGAGTCCGAGGGTGAGTACGGCGAGGGCCGCGGGCGTCCCGGCGAGGGCGGGCAGCCGGGGTGCGAGCACGGAACCGGCGACGACGCTGAGCGCGAGCGGGAGTTGGGTGAGGCCCGCCGCCAACGGCCCGTATCCGAGCACCTGTTGCTGGTAGAGCGGCAGGAAGTAGAACAAGCCGACCCAGACCGCGCCGAGCAGTGTCATGGCTGCATTGGCGACGGTGACCTTGCCCGTACGCAGCAGCCGCGGCGGCACGAGAGGGGTCCTGGCACTCCGCTGCCGTAGGGCGAAGACGGCAAGGAGGGCCAGGCCCGCGGCGGCCGCGACGGGGTTCTTGGCGGTGAGTGCGTAGACGAGCGCGGTCAGGCCGGCGGTCGACGTGACGGCGCCCAGGATGTCGACCCCGCCACCCGCGGGCTCGTCGGCGGGGACCAGGACGAGCGTCGCGGCGAGCGAGACGGCGGCGACCGGCACGGAGACGAGGAACACCGCGGGCCAGCCGTACAGCTCGGTGAGCACCCCGCTGAGCAGCACCCCGGCCGCACCGCCCGCGCCGGAGACCGCGCCCCACACACCGAGCGCCCTGCCCCGGCCGGGTCCCGGCGGGAAGACGGTCAGTACGAGCGCGAGCGCGGCGGGCGCAAGGAGAGCGGCGCCCGCGCCCTGGACGGCGCGCGCCGCGATGAGCACGGGTGCGGACGGGGCGAGTCCGGAGGCGAGCGAGGCGAGCGCGAAGACGGCCATGCCCGCGGTGAACACCCGTCGCCGGCCCAGCAGATCGGCGAGCCGTCCCCCGAGCAGCAGGAGCGCGCCGAAAGCCAGTACGTAGGCGTTGACGACCCAGGTCAGGGCGGCGGGTGACATGGCCAGCCCGTCCGCCAGGGCGGGGAGCGCCACGTTCACGATCGAAGTGCTGAGCACCACGAGGAACTGCGCTACCGCGAGGGCGGCGAGAGCGGGGCCCTGTCGTATGCCCGATGGCTGTTCCGTCACCGTTGCCATCTCTCCTCCTGGAGAAAGAGTGGTCGATCACTCACTGATTGACTGAAAAGAAAGGCCGCGAAGCGTGCGGCCTTGGCTCAGTAGTGGCGGATACCGGCGAGCAGCGTCCGGGTCCAGGGCGCATCGGTCTCCGTCGCCCCTATCGAGACCACGACATTGCACAGGAACCCGGTGGCGAAGAAGCCCTGAATCAGCTCGTCCGGCGCACCTGACGCGGAGCGCACATACTCGACGAGCCGTGCGTACATCGCCTGCACCGCCGCCCTGATCACCGGCTCGCTCGCCGCACAGTTCGCATGCATCAGCACCCTGAGCAGGTCGTCCCGGTCGGCGATGAGATGCGCGTACGCATCCCCCATCGCATCCAGCACATCCGCCGGCTCGGCACTCCCCACCTGAACGACCGCCTCGGCGAGCCGCTCCCGGATGAGCCGCCCGCACTCCTCGACGACGGCGACGAACAACGCCTCCTTGTCGGGGAAGAGCCGGTACAGATACGACTGCGAGATCCCGGCACCCTTGGCCACCTCGGTGGTGGAGGTGCCGTAGTACCCCCGCGGCGCAAAGACCCGCGCGGCGGTGGCCAGAACCTCGCCGCGACGGGCGTCGGCGGTGGAGAGCTGTCGCGTCTTTCTCGTACCCATGTGAGTAATAGACCACTCACACTTCTCGGGTGTCAACCCCCGAGGACCCCGCACCGCGACCCGGACGCGCGTGGGCGGGGTGTGAATCGGGCTGCGCGGCTGGCGGGGGCAGGCCGGGGGTCGCCCCCGCCTGCCGGCCCGTATCCGCTACCCTGTCCAGGGCTGTTCTCAGCAGCAGCTCAAGCCGCCTCCGTAGCTCAGGGGATAGAGCACCGCTCTCCTAAAGCGGGTGTCGCAGGTTCGAATCCTGCCGGGGGCACAGCAGTAAGGGCCAGTTCAGAGGGTTGATCCCCTCGAACTGGCCCTTTGCCGTGATCGCGGCCGTGCCACGGACGTGCCACTAGGAGCTCGTGTCTCCCGGTGCCGGGCGTGTCCATGGCAGTCATCTGCTAACTTCCTGACGGTTGTGACCTGGCCCAACTTCCCTGTCCGGAAGGTGTGCCGGGGTCGGGGACGCGGGAAACGGGGGAAGGGCCATGACCTCTGCGGAGGGCTACCAGGTCAGGCACAAGGGCATGTCGGGCCAGGCCGGCGAACTGGACGGTTCCGGCGACGACGTGGGCAAGATCCGCAAGGCCGTCGCCAGCACGATGTGCTACACGCAGGACGCCCTCGGCGGCTCCGACACCGGGCCCGCGTTCAACGCGTTCGCGGCCGCCTGGGAGGCCGAGACCAAGGTCCTCGAAGCGGCCCTGCACGAACTCGCGGACAAGGTCCGCCTCTCCAGCCACGCATACCGCGGTTCCGACATCGACGTCCGTACGGGAGCCCGCGGCGTCTCCGTCGGCTCGGCAGCCGACGCGGGCGTCAGCACGATGCCGGCCCACGCCCAGCGCCCGTCCGCGCTGGCCGCCTACTGACGGGGCACGCGTCCATGACGGAATCCACGAACGACCGCAGCCAGAAGCTCGACGGCCTGCGCGGGCGCATCTCCTCGGCCGGCAGCAAGAACGACCTGATCGACGCGATCGAGGACGCCCTCGGCGTCTCGGCACCGGTCGGCGACCCGAAGGTGATCGAGGCCCTGGGCAAGCGCTACACCGGCCAGACCGACGAGGCCGACAGGGTGAGCGACCGGATCGACAAGATCGCCCGCAAGGGTCTTCCGCAGGCCTGGGTCGGCGACACGAGCGTCCTCGCCTCCGACGTGGTGGGCGCCGCCTCCCGCGACGCCCAGCAGATGATCGAGGCGTTCCAGGGCGGCGGCAAGGCCCTGATCGCGCTGTCCGACGCGCTGGAGACGGCGCAGACCAAGGACGGCACCGGCCGCGGCAAGCTGCGCGACGCCCGCACCATGCTCGGCGGCAAGGACGGCTGGTTCGATGACTGGCACGAGGACGACGACGAGGAAGCCCTCCGCCTCAAGGCCCGCTCGCTGGCCTCCCACGGCATCGACGACGTGCACGCGGCAGCCGTCGACGCCGACGACGCCGCCCGCATCGCGGCCCGCGACCTCAACAAGTTCGCGGCCGAGGCCCGCGCCGGCCAGATGGACACCGACGAACTGACCGCCGCCGACCGGCTCGCCCTCGCCGACACCGCCAACCCCGGCGGCGACCCCGAGCTGAACGAGATCCTCAGTGCCAACGACCTCGAACGCTCGGGCCGCGCCATGGAGGACATGTCGCCCGCCGAACGGGCACGCATGGAAAAGCTGTTGGCGAACGCGTCGAGCCCGCAGGAGAAGGCGTACCTCATGAAGGCCCTCGCCTCGGGCTACGACGTCGGCGAGGTCGAGAAGTTCGGCGGGAAGATCCACGGCAAGGACGCGGCGTGGCTCTCGGAGCACCTGACGCCGGTCACCACGAATTCCGTCGCCCCCGGCAAGGAGCAGCAGGGTTTCCGCGGCGAGCTCTGGGACCAGGACAACGAGACCTGCGTCCCGTCCTCGACGGTCACCGCCCGCGCCCTCGTCGACCCGGTGTACGCCCTCGAACTCACCGGCGGCCCCGACGGCACCGACGACGACCCGGATCACTTCCGCAAGCGCCTGCACGACGAGCAGTTTCGGATGAACGACGAGGGCGACGGCGAGATGGACGGCTGGTGGTGGGACCAACACCCGGCCGGCATGGACTCCGACGGGCAGGAGGAGATCTCCAACAAGGAGCTCGGCCCGCACACCGGCGACAAGTACGACCAGAAGGAGATGGACGGCGCCGACGACCGGCGCGGCGTCCTGCCCGACATCGAGAAGTCCGTCGCCGACGGCAAGCCCGTGCCCATCAACATCA
The DNA here is from genome assembly GCF_040606445.1 of Streptomyces sp. NPDC005408. Taxonomy (NCBI): domain Bacteria; kingdom Bacillati; phylum Actinomycetota; class Actinomycetes; order Kitasatosporales; family Streptomycetaceae; genus Streptomyces; species Streptomyces sp. NPDC005408. Next base: position 274,349 of record NZ_JBEXEX010000002.1, read on the forward strand.
CGCGCGTCGACGAGAACGGCGGCCGCCACGGCCACAGCCTGATGATCATCGGGCAGGAGGACGGCAAGCTGCAGGTCTACAACCCGTGGGGCACCACGTCCTGGATCAGCGAGGACGATTTCATCAACGGTGATCTCGAGGCCGCCGCCGACGACCGTTACTCCAAGGCCCACAAGGGCGACGTCAACCGCGTCTACATCCAGCAGGACTGAACTCACCGTGCGAATGCGAAACATTGTGCGTACTGCGGCCGCTTCGGCCGCCGCCCTCGTCACCCTTTCCGGATGCGGCGGCTCCACCGGACCCGCCGCCTTCGGGCCGGGCGAGCGGAGCGTCTCCGTCGACAAGGGCGACACGTTCACCCTCGAGGTCCCGGCCAACCCCGCCCTCGGCCAGAACTGGTACTTGGCGAGCCCGCACCCCGACAAGGGCGTCGTCACGTACCAGGGCAGGCGCGAGGAGGAAGAAGGGGGCGACGAAGACCTCATCGGCAGCGGGGCCGGCGCCCAGTTCTTCGACTTCAAGGCGCACGCGGCCGGCAGGACGACGGTGAAACTGCTGTTCTGCCCGCACGGCCTGTGCGGGAGCGCCGCGGAGGTGAGCGCGAGCCCGGTCCCGACGGCCACGACCACCGCGGCCCCGACGAAGTCGGACGACGAGGTCGCCTACTACGTCTACACCATCACCGTCCGCTGACCTGCACGGGAACGGAACGACCGAACGGAATGACCATGGTCCACGACCGCTCCCCACGCACCGACGACGAGGTGCTCGCCGCCACCGACATCGAGGCGCTGCTGCGCCACGGCCTCAGCCGCGACACCTTCCGCACCGCGCTCTTCGGCGACGGTGCGATCGCCGCCGCCGTCACCCTCGACCGGCTCGGTGTGCTGCCGCGCTCGGTGACGTACGTGGCGAAGATCGTCCGGGCCGGCGGCCTCGTGTACGCGGCCGGGCTGTCCGAGCCCCTGCCGTCGGGTGCCGCGTCCGCATGCCTGCGGGACTGGCTGGAGACCGCCGCGCAGGTCGCCGGCACACCGGATGACGAGGCGCGCGCCGCACGCTGGCTGGACACGGTCGCCGAGCTCATCGGCCTGCGCCGCGGCAGCCGTACCGCAACCCGAGGAGCCGTCCCCGGCCCGCCCCCTCCCTTCGGGGCCTCGTAGCGGCCTGCATGACCGTCGCTGACCCATCCCGCCAGAGCTACGGATCAGAGGGTCACTGACATCCACGTCTGACATCAACGACGTCAGATCCTGCCGGGGGCACCATGCAGTAAGCCGTTGGCCCTGGGGTTCCCCCGGGAGGCGTTCTATTCGGCCTCGGACTCTTCGTCCGGGGCCGTTTGCGTGAGCGGACGGGTCGCCAGGCAGGTTCTGCCGGCGGCTGCCCGACGCGGGTGATCCGCCGGGCAGCCCTGCGAGTGGCTGGGCCGCCACCGCGCGCGATCGGGCGAGCGGGACCCCGCCCAGCTCGCTCAGTGCGCGGACGAGCCGCAGTCGGTGTTCGTGGCGATGCGCAATTACCCCACCTCCGCCTGGTCCTGACTCCGATCCGCACGACAGATCCCGCACGACAGATCCCGCAAGACGGCGCCCGGATACATCCGTACGCCGGTGTATCCGCGATGCCACGGCCCGGATCTCTCAGTGCAGTGCCGGAACGGATGACGGGGGAATGGTGGCGTGGCGACACGGATCGCGGTCGGAGTGGACCTGGTCGAAGTGGATCGGATCCGCAGGCTGCTGGCGGACAACCCCGCCGCGGAACAGGACATCTTCACCGGGCGCGAGCGCGCTTACTGCGCCGCGAAACGCAATCGTCTCGCTCATCTGGCGGCGCGGTTCGCCGCCAAGGAAGCCGTCCTGAAGGCGCTCGGCACCGGGCTCGGTCCCGGCACCCGCTGGACCGATGTGGAGGTGGTCAACACCCCGCTCGGTCGCCCCCGGGTGCGCCTGTCCGGCGGGGCCGGTGACCGGGCGGAGAAGGCCGGGGCCTCCTCCGTCGAGCTCTCGCTCTCGCACAGCGGGGAGTACGCCATCGCCCACGCCGTGATGTTCCTAGACGAAGGATGACGATGCGTTTCCATCTGATCGACCGAATCGACTCCTGGGATGCGGGGCGCACCATCAGCGCCCGCAAACTCACCTCCTGGCTGGAGGACTTCTGGCGGGACGAGGGCAACGGCCCCCAGATGCCCGAGCCGCTGATCCTGGAAGCCCTCTGCCAGGCCGGAACCTGGCTGATCATCGCCACCACCGGGGTGCGGCAACGCGCCGCGCTCCTCTCGGTGGACGGGGTCTCCTTCCATGAGCCGGTACGTCCCGGGGACACCCTGGTGCTGGAGGGGACGGTCGAGTCCATGGGCGAGGAGACCGCGGTCCTCTCCGGCACCGCGTCGGTGAACGGCAGGACCGTGATGAAGGCCGAGGCAGTGATGTGCGCCCTGCTGCCCGCCGAAGACCTGGAGGACCCCGAGGACACACGGCGGATGCTGGAGCGGCTCACCCGGGTGCCGGTCGGCGGCGGTCGCCGATGAACCGGACGAAGCCGATGAGGCGGGTCGCCATCACCGGGGTCGGCGCGGTCACCCCGCTCGGCAACAGCGCCGCCGAGACCTGGCAGGGTCTTGCCGAGGGTCGCAGCGGCGTAAGCACTCTGGAGACCTTCGACGCCTCCACTTTCCCGGTCCGGATCGCCGGCCAGGTCAAGGGCTTCGACCCGAAGAGCGTGGCGCCCGCCAAGCAGCGGCGCCATCTCTCGCGTGCTGCGCTGTTCGCGCTCGCCGCGGCCCAGGAGGCGGTGGCGGACGCGGGCGAGGGCTGGGGCGCCACCGATCCGTACGACCGGGGTGTGGCGGTGGCCGGCACGGTCGGCAGGCCCGAGCTCCAGGAACTGGTCGACATGTCGTACCAGTTGAGCACCAGCGACTTCCGTGATCTGTACCGGCAGGCCCCCGGGGACGTACTTCTGCGCAACCAGAACGTCGGGGTCGTCGCAGTCGCCAGGGCCGGGGACTGCCGCGGTCCCATGGTCAGTGTCTCCACCGCCTGCGCGGGCGCCGCTCACGCGATCGGCGAGGCCTACCGGCGTATCCAGGAGGGCGAGTGCACACAGATGCTCGCCGGCGGCTTCGATGCGCTGACGACCTGGATGGACGTCCTCGGCTTCTCGCTGCTCGGCGCGATCACCGACCGTTGGAACGACGAACCCGAGCGGGCCTCCCGCCCCTTTGACTCCGACCGCTCCGGCTTCGTCCTCGGCGAGGGCGCGGTCATCGCGGTCCTGGAGGACTGGGACAGCGCGGTGGCGCGCGGCGCCCGGATCCACGGCGAACTCGTCGGCTACGGCGCCACGTTGAACGCCTACCGGATCACCGACTCGCCGCCGGACGGCGGCGGCGCGGTCTCCGCGATGCGGGACGCGGTGGCGGAATCGGGTCTCGGCCCGGACGGCATCGACTACATCGCCGCGCACGGGACGTCCACGCCCGGCAACGACGCCAGCGAGACCCTTGCCATCAGGAAGCTCTTCGGGCAGCACGCCGACGAGCTGTGCGTGAGCTCCCCCAAGTCCATGACGGGCCACCTCACTTCGGCGGCGGCGGGAGTCAATCTGATCGCCGCGCTCGGCGCCATCCGCGAGGGCCTGGTGCCACCGACCATCAACCTCGACCGCCCCGATCCCAAGCTCGATCTCGACTATGTGCCGAACAAGGCCGCACGTCGCCCGGTCCGAGCGGCTCTGGTCAATGCCTTCGCGTTCGGCGGTACCAACGCCTGCTTCGTGGTCAAGGCCGGAATGAGCGAAGGAAAGAGCGAAGGACTGAGTGAAGGAAAGGCAGCATGACAGCGTTCGACGAGGTCCTCGATGTGGTGCCGGGCAAGCGGGCCGTCGCCGTCCGTAATGTCCCGGGCACCCTGACGGTGTTCGCCACTCACTTCCCCCGGTTCCCCGTCCTGCCCGGTGTGCTGATCCTGGACGACATCGTCCGGGCCGCCAGGCTCGCCGCCCCCAAGGTGCCGCAGGGCTCCCGCTGGGTGCTGGCCGAGGCGCGGCGGGTGCGCTACCGCCATTTCGCCGAGCCCGGTGACCGGCTGGAGATCAGCGTCAAGGTGATCGAGGCGACCGAGTCGTCCGTCACCTTCAAGGCGGCGGTCGGCGTGGACGGGCGGGACATCACCACCATCCGCCAACTCCGCCTGGAGAAGAGCGAGGTGGCGGCATGAGGCGGGTCGCCGTCACCGGCATCGGAGTACTCACCGCTCTCGGCGACGGCCGGGGCGAGACCTGGAAGGCGCTGCTCGACGGACGGAGCGGCATCGGGCCGATCCAGGGGTACGACCCCTCGTCGCTCAGCACCCGGATCGCCGCCGAGCTGGCGGACTTCAAGCCAACCCGGTACGCCCACCGCAAGTCCCTGCGGATGACCACGCGCAACGATCAACTCGCCATTGCAGGCGCGGCATTGGCGGTCGAGGACGCCGGGCTCGATCTCGCGGTGGCCGGGTACGACCCGGAGCGGGCCGGAGTGTTCGTTGGCGGCAACAAGGAGATCTCCAACCCGGAGCATCTGCTGAACGGCAGCCTGGCGGGCCGCCGCGAGGACGGCAGGGCGGATCTGCGGCAGCTCGGCGAGCGTGCCTCGTCCGCCTTCTACCCGCTGTATTTCGTGGAGGGCCTGCAGTCCGCCTCGCTCTTCCATCTCTCGCACGCGCACGGGTTCAAGGGCGCCAACTCCTACTACCACGGCACCGCCGACGCCGGAGTGACGGCGCTCGCCCGGGGCTTCCGCTCGATCCGTCACGGCGAGTCCGATGTGGTGATCGCCGGCGGCTTCGACGACGCCGCGTCCTGGTGGGTGATGTCCAAGATGGACGGCCTTGGCGTGCTCACCACCCGCAACGAGGCGGGCGCGGCCGCCTTCCGTCCGTACGACCGGGAGCGCAGTGGCTCGGTGCTGGGCGAGGGCTCGGCCTTCCTGGTCCTCGAGGAGTGGGAGTCCGCTCGGCGCCGCGGCGCCCATGTGTACGCGGAGGTCGGCGGCTTCGGCGCGACCCAGGACCCCGATCTGGTCACCCCGCACCCGGACGGCGAGCCTCTGGCCGCCGCCGTGCAGCGAGCGCTGCGCGAGGCCGGGGTGGACGCCGGCGATGTCGACTATGTGGCCGCCCACGGCTGTGCGACGCGGCTCGGCGACCGCACCGAGGCACGGGCGCTGACCCGGGTGTTCGGCCGCGACTCCGGTACGGCGGCGGGCAGCGTCAAACCGGCCACCGGGCATCTCGTCGCGGGCGCGGGCGCGCTCAACGCGGCGGTCTGCGCGATGGCGATCGACGGCTCGGCCCTGCCGCCGACGCTGGGCCTGGACCGGCTCGACCCGGAGTGCGCGGGGATGGACTGGGTGGCCGGGCAGGCCCGCGAGGGACAGGTGCGGCACACCGTGGCGATCGGCCGCGGACTGGAAGGACAGCAGACGGCGCTCGTGCTGAGCGCCCCCATCAAGCAGGTTCAGAGGGGGAATTGACGATGGACCCACAGCACAGGAGCAGTGGTGTGACCGTGGTGGGTACGGGCGCGATCTCGGCGCTGGGTCCCACCGCCCGGCACCTGTGGGACGGCGCGCGGCAGGGCCAGGTCGGCATCCGTCCCGTGCAGGCCCTGGAGATGGACGGGCTCGACACCAAGCTCGGCGGCGAGGTGACGGACCCGGTGGAGCCCTCGCGCGGCTACCGGCATCCGGACGGGTTCCGCGAGCGGGCGATCGAACTCGCCTTGGTGGCCGCCGAAGAGGCCATGGCGGCGCTGCCCGCGGGTCTGGTGGACTCCGAGCGGTTCGGCGTGGTGCTCGGCACCTGCAATGCCGGGCTGCTCTCCGGCCGGGAGTGGCTGCGGGCGGTACGGGACGGTGAAGTCCCCGACCCTGAACTGCCGTTGCTGGTCACGCCGCAGGCGCTGGCCGAGTCGGTGGGCGCGGCGTTCCGGCTGCGTGGCCCTGTGCTCGCGGTGAACACGGCGTGCGCCTCGGGTGCCAACGCGATCGGGCTCGCCGCCGATCTGCTGCGCGCGGGCCGGGCCGACGCCGTGCTCGCCGGCGGCAGCGACGCCTTCTCGGACGTCTGCTTCGCCGGGTTCAACGCGCTCCAGTCGCTGTCGCCCGAGCCTGCCGCCCCGTACGACGCGGGGCGGCAGGGGCTCTCGCTCGGCGAGGGCAGCGGCATGGTCGTCCTGGTCCGTGCCGACTTCGCCCGCGAACACGGGCTGACCGGTATCGCCGACATCGCCGGTTACGGACTCTCCGCCGACGGCTTCCATTCCACCGCCCCGCAGCCGCAGGGCAGGGGCGCGGCCAGGGCCATCGAGTCGGCGCTGCGGCTGTCCGGGATCACGCCGGAGCAGATCGGATACGTCAACGGGCACGGCACCGGCACCCCGAAGAACGACCCGGCCGAGACCAACGCCATCCGGCTCGCCCTGGGCGAGGAGGAGGCGGCCCGTACACCGGTCTCCAGCACCAAGTCCATGATCGGCCACATGCTCGGCGCCGCCGGGGCGGCCGAGGCCATCGTGACGGCGCAGGCGCTGGCCGACCAACTGGCGCCGCCCACCGCCGGGTACACCACGCCCGACCCCGACTGCCCGCTCGACTACATCCCGGGACCTGCCAGGCCCCTGGACACCGGCGCCGCGCTCACCAACAACTTCGCCTTCGGCGGGGCCAACGCCTCGCTGGTGCTGACCAGGACGGCGGACGGCCACCACCCGCCGCAGCCGGAGACCGACCGCGTGGTGATCACCGGTATCGGGCTGCTCAGCCCGGCCGGCTCCACGGCGGCCGAGGTCTGGTCGGCGTACACCCGTGGCCAGTGCCCGGTCGAGTGGGACGGCGGACTGCGCCGCAGCCGGGTCGACTTCGACCCCGACCCGTATCTGACGAAGCGCGAGCGCCGCCGGATGGACCGGCTCGCCCAGTTCTCCATCGCCGCAACCGCCAAGGCCCTCGCGGATGCGGGATTCGAGCCCGGCAGCGCGGCGGCCGAGGCGCTCGGCATTGTCTTCGGCACCGGTACGGGACCGATGGAGGCGATGGAGAAGTTCACCATTCCGCTGCTCGCCGAGGGGCCCGCCGCCGCCGATCCGTCCGTCTTCCCGAACACCGTCTACAACCAGGCGGCCGGGCAGATCGCCATCCATCTCGGTCTGCGCGGACCGACGTCCACGCTCTCGGCCGGCCACGCCACCGGCGCCGCCGCGCTCGCCTACTCCGCCGATCTTCTGGCGGCCGGGCACGCCGACGCCCTGGTGTGCACGGTCTCCGACACGCTGACCGAGGAGGTGGGCCGGGCATACACGGCGGTCGGCGCGGCCTCGACGCGGGGTCCGGGCGAGGCGGCCGACGGCCGGTTCACGCTCGCCGAGGGCAGCGTCGCCGTCGTTCTGGAGCGGCGCTCCGCGGCGATCGAGCGCGGCGCCACCATCCTCGGTGAGGTGCTCGGCCACGGCATGGCGTCCGACGCCAGCCGGGCCCGGCTCTGGGACGCGCGCGGCCGGGGCCTGGAGCGCGCGATGCGCGCGGCCCTGGACGATGCCGGTCTGGCGCCGACCGGGGTGGACTCGGTGTGGCTCGCCTCGGCCGGGCTGCGCGCCGCCGACACTGCCGAGAGCCAGGCCGTGCAGCGGCTGTTCCACCCCTATGGGGTCCCGCCGTTGCACGCTCCGAAGACCGTCCTCGGCGAGCCGATGGGCGTCGGTGGGGCGCTGACGCTCGCGCTGGCCCTGCACCAGGGGCAGTTCGGTGGCCGCCCGGTGCTGTTGAACAGCTCCTCGCTCGGCGGCAGTCATGTGTCGCTGGCTGTGCGCTGCGGCGCCGATGAATCCCGTACCACCACTACATCTGGAGAGGCCCGATGAAGCTCCAAGGACAGGTCGCCCTGGTAACCGGCGGTTCCCGCGGCATCGGCGCCGCCGTCTGCCGTCGGCTGGCAGCCGACGGCGCCGCCGTCGCCATCAACTACCGCAGCTCCGAGGGCCCGGCGAAGGAGCTGGCCCGCGAGATCGAGGCCGCCGGCGGGCGCGCGATCACCGTGCACGGCGATGTCGCGGACTGCGCCGCCGCCCTGGAGATGGTCCGCCAGACCGTCGAGGATCTCGGTGGCCTGGACATCCTGGTCAACAACGCCGGGGTGGCCCAGGACGCGCTCATCTTCAACATGGAGATGGACGACTGGCTGGACGTCATGAACGTCAACTTCGGCGGCGTCTTCCACTGCACCAAGGCCGTGCTGCCGCACTTCATGAGCAAGGGCGCGGGCGTGATCGTCAACGTCTCCTCCGTCATGGGTGAGCGCGGCTGGGTCGGCGAGTCCAACTACGCCGCGTCCAAGGGCGCGGTCAACGCTTTCACCCGCTGCTGCGCCATGGAGTCGGCGCGCTTCGGCATCCGCGTCAACGCGGTACTGCCCGGCTTCGCCCCGACCGATCTGGTGGCGGGTCTGACGGAGGGCGCCACCGGCCGCTCCATCAAGAAGCAGATCCCGATGCGGGACTTCGGCGAGGTCGAGCAGATCGCGGACGTGGTTCGCTTCCTGAGCGGCCCCGAGTCCTCGTACATGACTGGATCGCTGGTCAATGTGGACGGCGGCGCGATGACCGCGCTGGGTCTGGGGCGCCCATGAGCAGCCCCGGAGAGACCGCGCTGCGCCCCGCCGCCCGTGGCGAGCTGCCGCGCGAGACGATGGAGCAGCGGGTCGACGAACTGCGGATCATCAAGGAGGAGTTGTACGCGGGGGACGCAGCCGCCACCGAACGGCAGCGCGCCAAGGGCAAGCTGACCGTGCGGGAGCGGATAGAACTCCTGCTGGACGAGGGCTCGTTCGCCGAGATCGAGCCGCTGCGCCGGCACCGTGCCACCGACTTCGGCATGGACCGCAGGCGCCCGCACGGCGACGGTGTCGTCGCCGGGTGGGGCCGGGTGCATGGCCGTGAAGTCCTGGTGTATGCACATGACTTCAGGGTCTTCGGAGGTGCGCTCGGCGAGGCGCACGCCGAGAAGATCCACAAGGTGATGGACCTGGCCGAGGCCGGCGGCGTACCGCTGATCTCGCTCTGTGACGGCGCCGGGGCCCGTATCCAGGAGGGAGTGACCGCGCTCGCCGGGTACGGAGGGATCTTCAGCCGCAATGTCCGGGCCTCCGGTCTCATTCCGCAGATCAGTGTGGTGCTCGGCCCCTGCGCGGGCGGCGCCGCCTACTCCCCCGCACTGACCGACTTCGTCTTCATGGTGCGCGGCACCTCGCAGATGTTCCTGACCGGGCCCGATGTGGTCCAGGCTGTCACCGGTGAGAAGCTCACCCAGGACGAACTGGGCGGCGCGGACATGCACTCCCAGGTCTCGGGTCTGGCCGCGTTCGCGCACGACGACGAGGAGTCCTGCTTCGAGGACGTCCGCCATCTGCTGTCGCTGCTGCCGTCCAACAACCGGGAGATGCCCCCGGCCGAGGCGCCGCAGGATCCTGGGGACCGCTCCTGCGACGCGCTCTTCGACATCGTCCCGGTCGATCCGCAGGCCGCGTACGACATGCGGAAGGTGATCGAGGAGATCGTCGACGACGGCGACTTCTTCGAGGTGCACGAGGGCTGGGGCACCAGTCTGATCTGCGCCCTGGCGCGGCTGGACGGACAGACGGTGGGTGTCATCGCCAACCAGCCGATGCAGATGGCCGGCGTTCTGGACATCCACTCCTCGGAGAAGGGCGCCAGGTTCGTCCAGACCTGCGACGCCTTCAACATCCCACTGGTCACGCTGGTGGATGTGCCGGGCTTCCTGCCCGGGGCCGACCAGGAGCGCGGCGGGATCATCCGGCACGGCGCCAAGCTGCTGTACGCGTACTGCAATGCCACCGTCCCCCGGATCCAGGTCATTGTGCGCAAGGCCTACGGCGGTGCGTACATCGTGATGGACTCCCGCTCCATCGGCACCGATCTGTCGTTCGCCTGGCCCACCAACGAGATCGCGGTGATGGGCGCGGAGGGCGCCGCCAATGTCGTCTTCCGCAAGCGGATCGCCGCGGCCGACGATCCGGAGGCGGAGCGCGCCGAGGTCATCGAGGACTACCGGCGCACCCTGATGCATCCGTACTACGCGGCGGAGCGCGGGCTGGTCGACGATGTCATCGACCCGCGCGACACCCGTTCGGTGCTGATCCGCTCGCTGGCTCTGCTGCGCGCCAAGTACGTACCGCTGGTGCAGCGCAAGCACGGGAATCCGCCGCAGTGAGCGGCCCGGTAGAGCTGGCCGTGGTCAGCGGCAGCCCCACCCCTGAAGAGCTCTGCGCGGTGCTTGTGGCGCTCCGGCTGGCCTCGGCGCCTGCCGGTCCCGTGCACGCCAAGTCCGCGCGCCGCACGGACCCCTGGCCGGTGCCGCGCTCCGCACCACCGGTCTCGCCCGTTTCCTGGGCCCGCTGATCACGGTGTATCCGCAGCCCGTAGCGGCGGATCTGGCAGTACGAGAACACCAAGCCGCCGCTCCCATCTCAGTCCCGGAGGACTATCCATGGACCGCAACACCATCGTCGAAGCCGTGACCGACGCGGTCATCGACGCCCTTGGCGCCGAGACCGACGAGGTCGTGCCCGAGGCCACCCTGCTGGACGACCTGGGCGCGGAGTCGATCGATCTGCTCGACATCCTGTTCCGCCTTGAGCGCTCGCTCGGCATCAAGATCCAGGCGGCGGAGCTGGCCGCCTACGTCCAGGGCGGCATACCGGACGAGGAGTTCGGCGACGAGAACGAGATCGTCTCGGCCGCGGGCCTGGCCCAGCTGAAGAAGGTCATGCCCCAGATCGACACCGCCGAGCTCACCGGCAAGCTCCAGGCCACCCAGGTCATGGGCCTGTTCACGGTGGAAAACCTTGTCGGCCTGGTCGAGCACCGCGCCGCCCTCGCCACTGCCTGAAGGGGCTCACATCAGATGACCGCAGTACACATCATCGGCACCGGCGGCTATCAGCCCGGTGACCCGATCTCCACCGAGGAGATCGCGCGCCTCGTCGGGCCGCTGCCCGACGAGGTCCGCGAGGGCCTCTCCATCGAGCGCCGGTTCTGGATGATCGACCCGGCCACCGGCGAACACCGCGAGAACAACTCGGACATGGCCTACAAGGCCGCCGTACGGGCTCTGGACTCGGCCGGTCTCGAAGCCGGCGACATCGACCTGATCATCCTCGCCACCGGCACGCCCGACTACCCGCTGCCGCCGCTGGTCAACATGGTCCAGGAGCGTCTTGGCCTGGTCCGCTGCGCCACCCTGGAGATCCGCTCAGGCGGCGCGGGCGTCGTCCAGGGCCTGGATGTCGCCCGGATGTACCTGGAGTCGGGGGTCTACAAGACCGCGCTGGTTATCGGGAGCGAGGCCATCTCCCCCGTACTGGCGCCGATCTTCCTCGGCAAGGACCCGTACAAGATCCGCATGCGGGACCGGATGCCGGTCTACATGTTCGGCGACGGCGCGGGAGCGATCGTGCTGCGCGCCGACGAGAACGCGGAGTCCGGCGGTCTGCTGGGCGCCGCGATGGAGGCCATCGGCGGCGACCGCAAGGCCGGCATCCACTCGGTGGGCGGCGGCACCCATGCGCCGATCCACGAGCAGCTCAAGGCCAAGCGGCTCGTCGACCTGAAGGTCGACGTCGTCGGCGCCGGGGACTTCACGCCCGTGATGGTCACCGACGCGATCAGCAGCACACTGCGGCACAGCAACGTGGACGTCGAGTCCGTCGACCTCTGCCTGATCCCCGAGGGCAACGTCGGCTGGATGCTGGACGCGCTCCAGGAGCTGGGCCTCGACACCGCCGAGTGGAAGGCGCTCGACGGGAAGGTCTTCGACAGCCTCTCCACCATGGGGGCCGTCGGCTGCGCCGCGGTGCCGCTCTTCCTCGACGACGCCTGGCGCAGCGGCCGGATCAAGCCCGGCGACCGCGTGATGCTGGTCGGTGTCGAGTCCACCAAGTGGATCTACGCGGGCGCCGTCGTGGACTGGACCGCGGCTGCTCCGGCGGGCTGAGAGGAATCGTCATGACGTCCCGTACCAGCCCACAGCCGTCCGCAACCGACACGGCACCCGGCGGCGGGGTCGTCGCCGGGCAGTTCCGGCAGGCCATGGGGAGGTTCCTCACCGGCGTGGCGGTGGTCACTTCATGCGGCCCCGACGGGCCGCACGGGACCACGGTCTCCTCGCTGGCCTCGGTCTCCCTCGAACCGCCGATGCTGCTGGTCTGCCTGGGCCACGCGTCGCGCGGCGCCCGGACGATCGGCTCCACCGGTGTTTTCACCGTGAACGTGCTGGGGCGGGACCAGTCGGAGCTGGCGGGCTGGTTCGCCTCGTCGAGACGGCCGCTCGGCAGCGCGGGCTTCGCGGGCGTGCCGCACCGCATCGGCGACACAGGCGCCCCGGTGCTCGACGGAGCCGTCGTCCATCTGGACTGCCGGGTGGCCCAGGAGGTCTCCGCGGGCGACCACTCCATCTTCATCGGCGAGGTCACCGGCATCGGATTCGCCGAACTGGCCGATCCGCTCGCTTACCACCAGGGGCAGTTCCTGTCCCTGCGATGACACTCTCGGCCGCGGGGTCGACGGGGGCCGGCGCGGACCACGCGCCGGCCCTCTGTCGCACAACGCGCCGGACACCCCACGGAGGTAACTCATGAATGACATCGCCTTCCTCTTCCCCGGGCAGGGGTCCCAACGGCCCGGCATGGGAAGCGATCTGGTCGAACGTCACCCGCAGCTGCTGGAGCGCTACTACCGCCCCGCTGACGACCTGCTGGGCTTCGAGCTGTCGCGGCTGTGCCTGGAGGGCTCCGCCGAGGACCTGGTGGCCACCGAGATCACCCAGCCCGCCGTCTTCCTCACCAGCATCGCCGTCCTGGACGTGCTGCGCGGCCATGGCATCACCCCGTCCGTGGCGGCAGGCCACAGCCTGGGCGAGTACGCGGCACTGGTCTGCGCCGGGGTGCTGGAGTGGACCGACGCCCTGCGACTGGTGTGCCGACGGGGGCAGTTGATGGCCGGCGTCAATGAGCGCACACCTGGAGCGATGGCGGCCGTCATCGGCCCGTCAGCCCACCAGGTCGAAGAGCTCTGCGCGGGGATACGCGAGAGGGACGGCGCGATCGTCGAGGTCGCCAACTACAACGACCCTGCGCAGCATGTCGTGTCCGGTGAACGCGAGGCGGTACGCGCGGTGATGGCGGCCGCCAGGGCCGTCGGCGCCGAGCGCTCGGTCATGCTGAATGTCGGCGCCCCCTTCCACTGCAGCCTCATGAACGAGCTGGAGGAGGAGTTCACCGCCGAGTTGGATCAGGTCGTCTTCTCGGACCCGGTGCTGCCCGTGCTGGCGAATGTGACGTCGGCCCGGATACGTACCGGAGCCGAGGCCAAGGATCTGCTGCGCCGTCAACTGGCGGGGGCGGTGCGCTGGTCGGACACCCTGCAGGTGATTGCGGACAGCGGCGTCCAGACCTTTGTCGAAGCGGGACCGGGGCGGGTGCTGAGCGGTTTCTGCCGCAGCACGCTGCCGGAAGCCGTGTGCCATCCCGCGGGTGAAATCCGGCGTATCGACCGGCTTCTCCGGGCCCTTGAGCAGGAAGTTCCGCTGCCCGCCTGACGGTACTTCGCCCTTTCACACCCACGGGTGTGGCCGGAAAGGGCGAGTCCCGCGAACAAAATACCCGTCGGTATTGTGGTTCGCGGGACTCTCCTTTACTCTGCGTCTAGTTAAGAGGCGAACTAAAATGGTGGAGGTGACCGGGGTGAACGACGCCGACAGAGACGCCGACAGCACGGCGTTGGGCAAGCTCTCAGAGGCCCTCGGGGAACCCTCGCAGGAGGCGACCGAGAGCGCCAAGGCCCTGTTCCCCTTTATCGCGTTCGAAGCCGCGCTGGACAACGAGCAGTCGCTCGCCGCGCTGGAAGACCGGCCTTCCGACTCAGCCGGCCGACACCCGGCTGCACCGGGACGCTGACCCCAGTTCGGAGCCGCTCTCCTCGGCGAATGCCCGCAGGCCCATCTTCTTGATGGAATCGAAGAGCTCCCTGGCCCGTCCGGAACGGTCCACCTCACGCTCCAGAGCACGCTCCAGATGCTTCAGACAGCGCCCACGAATGGGCCCGACGGAGCCGCGGGCCAACCCCAGCGTGGCGCTCACCTCGTCGTACGACATCGGCGGCTCGGCCACCAACAGGCCCAGCAGCGCCTGGCACTTCGGCGACAGCGAACAGTAGGCGAGGAGCACCTCGTCACGGGTCTCGCGATCAAGTGCCGCCTCCTCCGGCTGGTTCACCGACGGCTGTGGCCGGTCGAACACCTCCGGGTCCTCGATCGGCGTGCTCCGGCCGGACTTCTGGATGTGCTTGAGGCTCTCCCTGCGGGCCGAGACGGAGATCCAGTGGGCCAGCTTCTCCGGATCCCGGAGCTTGCCCAGATGCTGGATGACCCGCATCCAGGTGGTCTGGCTGACATCCTCGCAGTCCGCCGAACTGAGCCTGTGCCCGCGGGCTATGGCCCATATCAGCGGTGTATAGCGGTCGACGATACGGTTCCAGCTCTCCTGGCTTCCGGCCAGACATTCGTCCACAAGCCGATGCAGAGCACGATCTTCCATGCTTCCCCCCGTTGCCCATGCGGTCGTCGCTTCGGCGACTATCACGCGACTGCGCGTGCGGCGACTCCCGATGAGTAGAAAATCCAACTCAATAACCACTGTCCCTGATACTACAGGCGTTAACTATAAGGCGCTGCGGGGGCTGAATGTCAACGTTCCCTTGGAGGTACCAACTCCCGTGCCAGCATGGCGAGATAGGGTGGAGTCCGCCCGGCGAAAACGGCTTGCGGGCTTCCGTTTCCGGCGTCCGGGCAAGTAACCTCGGGCATTCGTCGCACTCCACCGCATCCGGTGCCGGGAGTTGGCGCACCGGAATCGATCCCTATAAAGGGTTGGGCTATTGCGCGCGCGACGTACGCGTAACTATCGCCGCGCCAATTCCGGTGACCGCGAGAAGCACATGAACGATGTCGTTGGCCAGATTCCCCGCCAGGAGGAAATGCCCTGCCATCATGGTGGAGGCGGTGAACGCCAGATAGCCGGCGCCGAGACCGGTCGCGTGTCCCTTGGCGGCGCTGCTGCCGTGCAGCAGCAGTGCGATGCTGCCCAGCGCCAGGGCCACCACGTTGTGCCACCCGTTGGTAGCGAACACGCCGAGAATGAGCCCATGGTTCCCCGGAGCGTGGACCGCGTGCACTCCACTCGTGAAGCTGCTGTTGACAAAGAAGCCGGAGATCCCCCAAAGCGTCACAAACACACCGCTGACCAGCAGATACCACTGGGCCGGCGTACGGCGCCGCCGCGAAGTCCGGTGAGCGGCCCGCACATTGGTCGTCACGTCGTCGTCCTCCTCGATGAAGGGCGCACCTGAATGGCGCCCGCACCGGTACAGATCCGGTGGAGCGCCGCTCGGATACGTGTGGGCGGGCCGCCGACGGAACTCGGCTCAGGGCGCCATGTAGAACTTCCGGATTCCCAATGCCCCGCACGCATCCGCGAGTTCACCCTCGAAGAAGGCGGTCCCGTCGGTCATTGCGGACTCCATGTGCCCCATGACTTCCATGCAGATCAGTCCGTAGAGCCGCACCCACCAGCGCAGCATGACGGCGATCGCCTCGACCGGGAGGTCGGCGGTCGGGCCGCCCCTGATTCCGCTCAACTGCCGCGTGAGCCCCGGCGGCAGCGAGCCGGGCTCGGGGACAGGGAAGGGGCGGATCTGCCACAGGTCCGCGATCAGTTCCGCGAAGATCCGGCCGAGGACCCAGCCCGCCTGCCGGCCGAGTGCCTGCTGACCCGACGCCGCCTGTCCGGCTGCGTCCTGCGCGCCGGGCGCCATGGGTCCGCGGATGAACGCGAACTCCGACCGATGCGCGCGCGATGCCGCCGCTCGCGCCTGGTTCCGACCGGAACGGTCAGCGCTTCGCTGCTCATGACTTTCCCCCTCGCTCGGCTTTCCCTGCGGTGCCGACGACCGCTCCGGCCACGACCCGGCCCAGCCATCCGGCCAGATCGCGTGAGTCGCGGCGCTGGAGATACAGCGTGGCGAAGACCGGGCCCGCCACCAGCGCATGGACCATCCCGACGTCCGGTGCGACGGTCAGTTCGCCCCGGACGACCGCCCGGTCGAGCAGGGTCGCGATCCCGGCCTGCTCCCGGGTGACGAACACCTCGTGGAAGCGTGCGGCGAGGCCCTCGGAGGCCCCTATGTCCGCGAGCAGCCCCAGGACCGCGGCCGCGGCGGCCGGCCTGGTCAGATGGTCCACGACCTCCTGGACCAGAGCGGTCAGATCCCCGAGCAGGCTCCCCGTGTCCGGCGGGGGCGCCAGGTCGGCCCCGTGCACCGCCGCCGCAAACACCATCTCCTGCTTGGTGGCATACCGCCGGTAGATGGCAGCTTTTCCGATTCCCGCCCGCGCGGCCACCGCATCCATGGTCAGTCCCGCGTATCCGCCGTCCACCAGCAGACCGCGGGCAGCCGCGAGGATCGCTTCATCGACTCGGCCGTCTCTCGGTCGTCCCATGGCACCCATGATACGGTACCGACAGTTCCGAAACTAGTAGTTTCAAAAAGGAGCGATCATGACCATCTGGGCCGGACGCAGCCTGATCATCCTGAGCATCGCGCACCTGGTCGGCATGGGCGCGCAGAACACCAAGCACTTCGACGACTGGTTCAGCGGAGCCCTCTGGGGGCTCTCCCGCGACGAATTCGTACAGCCCAGCGGCGCCAACGGAGCGTTCTGGCTCGTGGTCGCCAGCTTCGCCGTACCCCTCCTGCTGCTAGGTGTCCTGATCACACAGCTGGCCAAGCGGGGAATCGGCATCCCGCAGTCGACAGGATGGGGACTCGGTCTGTGGTGCATCGTGGGCGCACTGATCCTCGAACCGGCACCACTGGCGCTGGGCCTCGTCCCCGCCGTTCTGCTCATCCTCGATGCGCGCCGCACGGCCGCCGAGCGCGAGCCCGCGCCCACGTCGTCGCCGTCCGAGCCCACACCCCGCGTACCGGAGCGCGGAACCGCGACCCCGGCGGGACACCGGGCCTGACCACACGCAGAGCGCCGGTTCGGCAGGGAGCAGGCGGACGGTCTCACCGTCCGCCTGCTCCCTGCCGTCGTTCAGGGCCTAATCCACCAGCTCTTCGACGGGCCGCTGCCCCTTGCCCTCCTCGGGCTTCTCCGCCGGCGCCGGGGCCCCTTCGGGCGCCCAGCGGGGCAGAATGACCAGCGCGAGTACCGCACCGAGGAGTGCGACTCCCGCGCCCACGAGCATCGACGACTGCACTCCATCGACGTACGCCGAAGACGCCGCGGTCACGATCCGCTCCCCCGCGCTGCCGAGCTGCCCCGCAACGGCAGCCGCTCCGCCGATGGAGTCACGGACGAGCTCATCGGCCCCCGGCGGCAGCTGACCCAGACCCCCCAGCGAGTCCTGGTACGAGGTGGCCAGCACACTTCCGGTGACCGCGATGCCGAGCGCGCCGCCCACCTGCACCGAAGCGTCCGTGACCGCGGAGCCCGCACCGGACTGCTCCTGCGGCGTCGAGGCCAGAATGGCGTTGGCGCACGCAGGCATCGACAGACCCATGCCGAAGCCCAGGACCGCGAGCGACGAAAGAGCCAGCGACTCCGACGACGTACCCACGGCGGCCATCAGGGCCATGCCCGCGCTGGTCACCAACAGACCTGCCACCACGGTGGGCTTGAGCCCGAGCTTCTCCACCAGCTTGACACCGAGGCCCGCGCCGAAGACCAGCGTGATGCAGGGAAGCAGCCGCAGCCCCGCGTCGATCGGGTCGTACCGGAGCACGTACTGCAGATACTGCGTGGCCACGAAGAGCAGCCCGAAAAGGCAGAAGTTGATGCAGACCACGACCACCGCACCGCCCGAGAAACTGCGGTTGCGGAACAGCGAGGCATCGATCAGGGGATTGGCCGTGCGCCGCTCCCAGCCGACGAACGCCAGCACCAGCGCCAGGCCCAGGGCGATCGTCGACAGGGTGACGGTCGAGCCCCAGCCCTCGCGGGAAGCCTCGATGATTCCATAGACCATCGTGCCCAGCGCCGCCACCGACAGTGCGGCACCCACCAGGTCGAGCTTGCCGCTGCGCGGGGCACGCGACTCGGGTATCAGCTTGGCACCGGCGATCAGGCCGATCAGCACCACCGGGACGTTGACCAGGAAGACCGTGCCCCACCAGAAGTGTTCGAGGAGCACACCGCCGACGATCGGGCCGAGCGGGATGCCGATCGCGCTGGAGCCCGCCCACATGCCGATCGCCTTCGCCTGCTCCTCGGGCGGGAAGACGTCCTTGATGATGGAGAGGGTCGCCGGCATGATCAGCGCGCCGCCGACGCCCATGCCGGCGCGGGCCGCGATCAGCACCTCCGTACTGGGAGCGAACGCCGCCACCAGCGAGAACGCCAGGAAGACCAGCATGCCCAGGGTGAGCATCCGCTTGCGGCCGTACCTGTCCCCCAGGCTGCCGGTGAGCAGCAGCAGCCCGCCGAACGGAAGCGTGTACGCGTCGATGGTCCACTGCAGATCGCTGCCGGACGCGTCCAGGTCCTGCTGAATGCTCGGCAGTGCGAGGTTGAGGATCAGGTTGTCGAGACCGATCACGATGATGCTCAGACACAGGATGGCCAGGATCTGCCAACGGCGCCTGTCGATGGTCGCCCGGTTCATTGGTTGATGCTCCCTAAATGGGTTGAGGATTGCCCCGGCGGTAGCGGGAGATGAGTAGCTGGTGTCAGCGGGTGCCGGCGAGGAACTCCGGGATGGGGTAGGTCGGTTCGCCGTACATCCGGGTGATGGCCGACGTCGGTGTGACGATCAGGCCGAAGTGGCGCATGAACGCCGGCTTCAACTGCTGCATCCCGTGCAGCCGCCGGGAGATCTTCAGCACCCTGCGCACCCGGCGGAGCCGGTCGTCCTCGAACTGGCGCAGCGCCATGACGGGATCATCGAAGCGCTCCAGGCGCCGGGTGAGCACCGCCGCGTCCTCGATGGCGATGCAGGCGCCCTGGCCCGCGGTGGGCAGGAACGCGTGTGCGGCGTCGCCGAGCAGGGTCACCCTGCCCTCGCCCCAGTGCTCGTCGGCCGGGCGGTCCCGGGCCTCGTCCTTGTGCATGGCCTCGGCGGGGGTCTCCCTGACCATGCTCTGGATCGCCTCGTGCCAGCCCTCGATCTGCGGCCGCTCGCGGTTGGGGTCGAGGAAGAACCAGTACGTCCTGCCGTTCGGCAGCGGGAACATCCCGGAGGATCCCGTGGGGCCGAAGAACACCTCGGCCTCGGTCTGCGACGGGGTGAGCAGCCGGGGCACCACACCCTGCCACCCGAGCAGTCGGCGGCTCTCGGGCACCGGACGGCCGGGCGGTGCGATCGCCTGGCGCACCTTCGACCCGACGCCGTCCGCGCCGATGACCACGTCGGCGCTGATGGTCTCGCCGGAGGCGAGGGTGACGGTTCCGCCGGTGGTCGCGCCGACCACATCGGCCCCGTATCTGACCTCGGTACCGGCCTGCGAGGCCAGCGCCTGGAGCAGCTCGATCCGGGTGACCGCGTAACCGGGCTCCCCGTACTGCTTCACCAGCGTGCCGTTGATGTCGATATCGGCCACGACCCGCCCGGAACCCAGCCGGTAGCGCAGCCGGGTCAGCTCCTGGGACACGTCGCAGACGGCCTTGTACATGTCGTCGCCACCGACCTGGCGCAGGGCCAGGAACGCGTTCGGCCACATGGTGAGTCCGAAGCCCTGACGCATCTCCGGCGCCCGCTCGAGCACGGTGACCGTGGCGCCGCGCCGGGTCAGCATGCCCGCGAGCGTCAGCCCGCCCACACCGCCCCCGACGATGACAACCTTCAGTCCGCGGATCATGTGATTCCCCTCGTAGTCCCGTAGTCCGGGTCCCGTAGTCCCGGAGCCGACACGCTCGCCGGTTGGATAGATCCGGCGGCACCCGCTCCGGATACACCCGGGCGCCGCCGGGGCTCAGACCGCGCTGAGCTCGTGGATGTCCGCCCAGATCAGCAGCGGCCTCGACATGGGGCCCTCGGCCCCGGGCGACATGGGATGCACCCGTCGGCGCGAGGCGTACCTGATGCCGTCGGCCTCGCGGTACTCACTCGTCAGATGGCAGGCGCGCGCCCAGCCGCGGCCGAACACCTCGGCCGTGTAGTGGTGTTGGTCCACCAGGCCCGTCTCCGGGTCGATCCGGAACGTCTGCCGGGGGCAGTGGGTGGCCAGTTCGGCGGGGAAGGTCCCGGTGAGCAGCTGCTCCCCCGTCTGTTCCCAGCGCACGTCGGTACGGAGCAGCAGCGCGGGGAGGGTCAGGTAGTTCCAGATCGCGTAGCCGAAGAAATACATCATGTCGAGCGCGTCCCAGTGCAGCAGACGCTGTCCGTAGGGAAAGCGTGCCCTGGCTCCCTGTCTGCGCATCACCGGCCCGTCGGGGGTCTCCAGCGATACGTCGTGGCCCCTGAGCACCCCGTCCATGCCCTCGTGGAAGGCGGGGTATCTGATCTGCTGCCGGTGTACGTCGGCCACCACGCGCAGCCGGTCGAATCTGCCGGCCCTGCCCCTCTTCCAGGCGAAGAGCAGCCCTCCGGCCGACAGTTCCGCCTCGATGACGGAAATGTCCCGCCATCGATCGGCGCCGCCGTAGGCGTCGACCACCCGCTCCAGCAATGCCGGCCGTATCCGTCCCGAACTGTCAGCCACGGTCGGCTCCTTCGGCGCGAGAGTGCCTGCCCGCGCCCGCGAGGGATGCTCCGAGCCGCAGGAACCAGGTGAGCATCGCCGACGGCCGGCTGCCGGGCCGCGGTACGTAGCCGAGCTGCAGCAGCAGCCCCGCACCGTCGATCTCCTGCCAACTCTCGGCGATCTTGCCGTCGACCATCCGGCAGACGACGATCTGCGACATGGTGAACCGGCGCCCGGTGGGTGTCAGATCCCGGTAGACGCCGCGGTGCGTGCCGGTCATCCTCACCCGGCAGCAGACCCGGTCGCCCGCGCTGACCATGTCCTCGATGGTCGCGTGGGCATCGGGGAAGCCGGTGAGGATCCCGCGGATGAACCGGTCGTAGCCCTCGGGGCCGTGCAGCGGCTCCGGCTCCGCGTGCGGCGGTGAGTGACCGAGATAGGTCTCGTGGAAGATCTCCGAACAGATATGTACAGCCTGCTCGTTGACGCACTCGTCGATCCAGCGGTGCAGTGCCTTTTCGTTCGCCGCGAGGTCCGTGCCATCCGGGTCCCCGGTTCCCGACAGAGGTCCGGGGAAGGGCGGGACCGACTGCCAGCCGGTGCCCCGCCACGGCCAGGGCCGGTCCTGCGGCACCCGGTTGAGAGCCGTCCTGGCCGCGGCCGCCGCAGCCCAGCGCAGGGCCTGTCCTGGCCCCGCCGTCCCCATGGGCGGGGCCCCGCCCAGCGTGATGAGCAGGCCGAGCCCGTCGAGTTCCTGCCAGATCTCGGCGATATGGCCGTTCTCCGTACGGCAGATGAGCGTCTGCGAGAACTCCACCGCGCGCCCGGTGGGCGCCAGCCCCAGCCAGGGGCCGCGGTGGCTGCCGCGGTGGGTGATCCGGGCCACTACCCGGTCCCCGGCGCAGAAGAGGTCGTCGACGGTGGTTGTGAGGTCGGGGAAGGCGCGGTGCAGGGTGAGCAGCCAGGCCCGGCAGGCGTCGGGGCCGCGGAGATCCGCGCCCGTCCAGGCCGGCCCCATCCAGGCCGTGCCGTGGATCCGGAAGCCGTCGGTCACCAGCTTGCCCACCAGCTCGCGCCGCCGGGCGTTGCCGCATTCGTGGATCCATCGCCACACCGTCTCCGCGGCCGTGTCGGTCCGTGCGCGAGCCGTCCTTGTCTCAGTCATGGGCCACCGGGCATCCACTCGCGGCGGCCGGGGGCGCGGCTTGCGCTCCGGTCACCGGGCATCCCTGGGCGGCGCCGACGACCGGACGTGGCGCTGCCGGCTGGGCGGTACGGCTCCGTTCGCGCATGCCCACGGTGGCGATGACGCCGTTCTGCTGGCCGAGGGTGATACCCGGCTTGGGCACGACCGCATGGCCCGGCACCAGACGTACCCGTACCCGCTGCGCCATCATGGCGAGGACCAGCTTCATCTCCTGGAGCCCGAACACGTCTCCGATGCATTTGCGGGGCCCGCCGGAGAACGGCCACCAGGCGAAGCGGTGCGGTCCCTGTTCACCGAGCTCGATCCAGCGGTCGGGGTCGAAGCCCTCGGGGTTGGGCCAGAACTCCGGGTGACGGTGCGTCACAAAGGCGGAGAGAAGGACCATCGACCCCTTGGGAATGTCATAGCCCATGACCGTGTCGTCCTCCTGCGGAGTGCGGGAGATCAACGACACCGGCGGGTAGAGCCGCAGCGACTCGCGCACCACCCGGTCGATGTACGGCAGTTGGGGCAGGTCGTCGACGGTGGGCACCCGGCTGCCGAGCACCTCGTCCACCTCCTGCTCCATCCGCCCGTACACCTCGGGGTGACGGGAGAGCAGATACAGGGCCCAGGTCAGTCCGGAGGCAACCGTCTCATGGCCGCCGAACATGAAGGTCATGACCTCATTGCGGACCTGCTCGACGGTCATTCCGCTGCCGTCGTCCTCGGTGGCGGTCATCAGCGCCTCGAGCAGGTCGTCCGGGTGCTCGCCCGGGTCGGCCTGACGGGCTTTGATGACCCGGTAGATGACGTCGTCGAGGCTGCGCCTGGCCTTGGCGAAGCGGAGATTGGCCGGGGTCGGCACGCTCTCCGGAAGAGAGACGAACTTGCCGAACTTCTTGTACGCCTCACCGATGGCCACCTCGACCGCATGCGCCATGACCTCGGAGTCCTGCCGCCAGTTGGCGCCGAAGAGCGCACCGCCGAGGACACTGAGCGCGAGCCGGGTCATGTCGAGCGTGATGTCGACCTCTTGATTGGAGCGGGACGCCGCCTCCCAGCGATCGAGCAGCTCACCGGTGACCTCGGTCATGTTCTCGCCGAAGCTGTTGACCAGCCTGCGGTGGAAGGCGGGCTGGCACAGCCGGCGCTGCCGCTTCCAGAAGTCGCCCTCGCTGCAGATCAGACCGTCGCCCACCAGGGCACGCCAACGGTCGCTGACGAACGGGGTCTTGGGGAAGTTGCGGTGCTTGTCCTGGAGGATCTCCTTGATCCCGTCGGGGTGGGCCACGAAGAACACCGGGAAGAGCGGGCCGATTCCGTCGAACCGCACCACATCCCCGTACCCCCGCCGGCCCTGCTGGAGGGCACCGAGGATGTCGGCCTGGAACGAGCGCGCGTTGCCCAGCACCGGTTCCCCCTTGGGGCCCGGTGCCTGTCGTGCGGTGAGCACTGTCGGGGTTGCCATCAGGGGGTCTCCTCGTTCGGTCGCAGCCACATCATCAGCGGGTCCCGGGGACGCAGTGAGATCGCGGGTTCCGGGAACACCTGCTGGCCCTCGACCAGATCGAGCCGGAACCGCTGGGCGATCATGGCGACGACGAGCGGCATCTGGAGCATGGCGAAGGAGTCGCCGATGCACTTGCGCGGTCCCGCTCCGAACGGCAGATACGCCATGCGATGCCGGTTCGCGCTGTTCTCGGGGGTGAAACGCTCGGGTTCGAACCCCTCGGGGTTGTCCCAGAACTCGGGGTGCCGGTGGGTGACGTAAGGGCACACCACCACCCAGCGCCCCTCGGGGATGTGATAGCCGCCGATCACGTCGTCCTCGGCCGCGCACCGCATGTAGACGAAGATCGGCGGATACAGCCGCATGGACTCCTGGAGCACCATGGTCGTATAGGTCAGCTTCGGCAGGTCGTCGACGGTGGGCACGCGGCCGGCGAGGACCTCGTCGACCTCCGCCTGCAGCCGCCTGCGGCTCTCCGGGTTGAGGGAGAGCAGATACCAGGTCCAGCTCAGGGCGGTGGACACCGTCTCGTGCCCCGCGACGAAGAACCCGCTGACCTCGTCCCGTATCTGCTCGTCGGTGAACGTGCCGCCCGACTCCGGGTCCACGGCGTCGATGAGCAGACTGACCAGGTCGTCCCCGCCGCCGTCGCGCCGGCGCTCGGCGACCATCGGGTACAGCAGAGAGTTGATCGTCTCCAGCGCTCCACGGAAGCGTGTGCGCGCCGCGGACGGGAACTTCAGCGGGTCGACGGGCGAGGTCATCCGCCGGTGGGTGAAGCCCAGGGCTTCCTGCACCGCGGGCTCGATCCTGGACACCTCGTCGGTCCACTCGGCCCTGAACAGCGCGCGGGCCAGATTGGCCAGACTCAGGTGCATCATCTCGGACTTGATGTCCAGTGGCTCTCCGTCGCGGGCCCGCCGCTCCCAGCCGTCGAGCAGTTCGGCCGTGGAGGCGGTGAAGGAGTCCCCGAACCGCCGCAGGATGTCGCGGTGGAAGGCCGGCTGGGTCAGTCGTCGCGAGCGGAGCCACGCGGTGCCCTCGGCGGCGACCAGACCGTCTCCGACGATCGTGCTCAGACAGCCCTGTACCTTGCGCGGCCGCGGATAGCGCTTGTGCTGATCACGCAGCACATGCTGTACGTAGTCGGGGTGGGCCAGCAGATTGATCCGCAGCGGCCCGCGGAAGTTGACGATGTCCCCGTGGTGGCGGAATGCCTCCATGAACGCGGAGACATTGTCCCGCTGGATCTCCCGGATGCTGCCGAGCACGGGATGGCCGCGTGGGCCGGGGGGCACGAGCGTGGTGGTCATGCGGACGAGGCCTTTCCTGAGCGGCTGTGGGTCACAGGGCGAGCTGGGGTACGTCGTCGGGCTTGAAGGTGGGCACCTCGATCCCGGTCCCGAGGTGCCCCAGCACCTCCCGGGCGGTGTTCATGCCGGAGAGGATGACGCGGAAGGAGGCGGGGCCCTCCTCGGTCCAGTGGCCGGAGAGGAAGAGGCCGGGCAAGGGGGACTGGTGGGCGAGCCGTTTGCCGCCGATCTGGTTGGGCGTCAATGCCCAGCCGTACGTCGCTCCCTGGTGGTTGCGGGTGAACCGCTCGATCGTCTGCGGAGTGCCCGCCTGAAGGAATGTCAGGTTCTTGCGGAGCCCGGGGAAGACCGACTCGAACTCGCCGAGGAGTGCGTCGGCGAAACGGTCCTTCTGCTCGTGCCAGGGCACGCCGTCGGGCCGTTGGTAGGGCGCCACCGCGGTGCCGATGAGCAGATGCTCCCCCGGTCGGCCGAGCTCCGGGTCGAGCATCGTCATGACCGAGAGCGACATACCGCCGGGACGGCCGCCCAGCACGTCCTGCCAGGTGTCCTCGTGGTCCCAGTGGTTGTACTTGAACGTCTCGTGCGCCGGGTTCTCGGCGAGCAGATCCTGATCGGTGGCCGCGTAGACCACACAGGCGGACATCGAGGGCTTCATCCGGCCGAGCCGCTTGACGAAGCGCGCCGGCAGCTCCTCGGTGCCGACCAGTTCCTCGAAGGTCTGCCGTGCATCGGCGTTGGAGATGACGACCGGTGCGGTGAACACCTCGCCGTCGGCCGTACGTACCCCGGCGGCCCGGCCGTCCTGGAGCAGGATCTTCTCGACCGCCGTACCGGTCAGGACCGTGCCGCCGCCACGCTCGACCGCCACCACGAAGGCGTCCACCAGCTTCTGGAAGCTGCCCTTGCAGTACGAAGGCCCGTCGATCAGTACGCCGATGAACTGGGCGTACGCGAAGAACGACAACTGCGAGGGCGGGGCGCCCATATAGGGCCAGAGCGCCGAGCACATCGCCTTGAGCCTGGGGTCGCGCAGATACTCGTTCATGACGTCGGCCAGCGTCGACGTGCGGTACTTCATCAGCGTGGGCAGCAACTCGGCGATCTGCCCCAGGGCCGACGGGTCGGTGACACGCATCGGCGCCTGCGCCGTCTCCAGAAACATCTGCCGGCGCAGCCGGAAGAACGCCCGGATCCCCTCCTCCTCCTGCGGGAAGAGCCGGATGTGCGCCTCCATGAACTCTTCCAGGCCGGTCGGCGCGAAGACACTCATGTCCGGGAAATCGGCCCGATAGAGATGGTCGATGACGGTCAGCTCGCACTCGTCCTGCACGCCCAGCCAGTCCAGCAGGCCCTGCACCATCTCCCCCTCGGCGAGCACCCGGATCGCCGAGTCGAAGGTGCGCCCGTCGCGGGAGAAGGCGTGAGCGAGGCCACCGATGCCCTCGCTCTGCTCGCAGACGAGCACCTTCTGTCCGCAGTGGGCCAGGATGGCCGCGGCCGACACACCTCCCAGGCCGCTGCCGATGACAATGGCGTCCCACTCTCCGGTGCTCATCAGGGCATTACCTCCACGGGTGGCGTCAGGTCCACTGTTCAGATCTGGCCAGGGGCCCTGTGGATACAGGCGTCAGCCTTCGGGCTCGAAGCCGGGCAGGCCCTCGGCCGCCTCTGTGCGGAACGGGATCGTGGCGCCGAGCTGGCTGAGCATGGCCAGCTCCCCCATCCACACTCGCTGGACGAGCGCGTGCTCCGCCGGCATCTGCACCCGGGACCTGAGGATGTCCGCGTCCTTCGAGAGGGTGGCCCTGCGTACGGCCTCGCGCATCCACTCCCTGTCGAAGGTGAAGACCTCGGTGCCCAGCGGCTTCGCGAGCAGTTCCATCGAGCCCCGCAGCCAGCCGAAGTCCTGCGCCCCGTCCTCCTTCTTGTCCTTGTCCTTCTCCCGCTTGAGCAGCCCGGCGTCCCGCATCACCTTCGCCATCCGGTCCGGATCGTCGTCGACGCAGGCCCGCATCACCGGCCCGATCCAGGGTGCGAACCCGTCGGGAAGGCGGGCCACGGAGCCGAAGTCGAGCACCCCGAGCCTTCCGTCGTCGGTGAGCCTGAAGTTCCCGGCGTGCGGGTCGGCGTGCAACAGACCGACCCGCTTCGGTCCCGCGAACAGGAACCGCGCCAGGAGCAGCCCCAGCCGGTCGCGGTCCTCCTGCTTGCCCTCGGCCATCACGATGGACGCGGGTACACCATCCAGCCATTGGGACACCAGGACCCGGTCGGTGCCCTCCACCACCCGGGGCACGACAAAGTCCGGATCGTCGGCGAAGCCCTCGGCGAACGCCGCCTGGGACTCGGCTTCCTGGCGGTAGTCCAGCTCCTCGACCATCCGCTCGCGCAGCTCCGCCAGCATCGCCTTGATGTTGACCTCACCGCCGGTGAATCGGTCGAGGATCCAGCCCATCCGGGTCAGATGACCGAAGTCGGAGGTGATCGCCTCCGCGGCGCCCGGATGCTGGACCTTGACCGCGACGTCGGTGCCGTCGTGCCAGCGCCCGCGGTGCACCTGGCCGATCGAAGCAGAGGCCACCGGACGGTCGTCGAACTCGGGCAGCAGCTCCCGCCAGTCCGCCCCGAGCTGTTCGCGCAGCACCCCGTGCACGGTGCGCGCCGGCAGGGCGGGCCCCGACTCCTGAAGACTGGTGAGCGCCGCACGGTAGGGACGTACGACATTCTCCGGCAGGGCGCTCTCCATCACGCTGAGCACCTGGGCGAACTTCTGTGCACCGCCCTTGAGTTCACCGATGACGGCGAAGAGCTGCTTGGCGGTACGCTCCTCGATCTCGGTCCTGATCGTCGCCTCGGCGCCTCCGGCCAGCCGTCGCGCCAGCCCGAACGCGGTGCGCCCGGCCAGACCTATCGGCAGCGACGCCACTTTCAGGGAGCGCCGTACCATCCCCTTCGGCAGCTCGCTCACCGGACCGCACCGCCGCTCCCCGAGAGCAGGATCTCCCCGTCCTCGACCCGCACCGTGTAGGTGTCGATGGGGTCCTCCGCCGGGGCGTCGAGCGCCGCCCCCGTACGGAGGCAGAACCGGCTGAAGTGCCATGGGCAGGTCACGCTGTTGTCGTCCTCCAGCTCTCCCTCGGAGAGCGGGGCCTCCTCGTGGGAGCACTCGTCGCGCACCGCGTAGACCGTGCCGCCGACGTTGGCGAGGAGCACCGGGACGCCGTCGTAGTCCACGCTCAGCAGCTCCCCAGGTGGCACGTCCGCCAGCTTCGCCACTCGGAGTTCTTCCTTGATGTCCACAGCGCTGTTTCCTCTCGGTCCACAGGGCTCCGGCCTCAGCCACAGCCGTCCTCTCCCTCTCTGATCCGCGAAGAGGCGCCGTGGATACACCTCTAGGATCAACAACACCGATCAGGGAGGCTCCCGATGGACCGTCATGCCGCGCAGCAGAGCCCGGTCGCCGCGGCGACCGCCGTCTACTCCGCCTCGATGCTCAAGGTGTACGACGCGTTCGTGCTCGGTGTGGTGAGCCCGGCGGTGTGGCGATGCCCCCGGAAGGCGATGGCCGCTCAGTACGACCGCCATGTCTCCGAGCGGCATCTGGACATCGGTCCCGGCACCGGATACTTCCTCGACCGCTGCCGATTCCCTTCCCTGCAACCGCAGTTGGCGCTACTCGATCTGAACCCGACGGTGCTGGAGAGGGCCCGGCGCCGGGTCGAGCGCTACCGGCCCACTGTTCACCGGCACAACATCCTGCAGCCGTACGACCTCGGCGGTCTGCGCTTCTCCTCGGCCTCGCTCAATTTCGTACTGCACTGTCTGCCCGGCGGGATGTCCGGGAAGTCAGCGCTCTTCGACAATCTGCTGCCGCATCTGGACCCCGGTGCCCGCGTCTTCGGCAGCACGGTGCTGGCCCATGGGGTAGGTCACACCCGCATCTCCAGAGCCCAGCTGGATCTCCTCAACCGCAAGCGGGTCTTCCACAACAGGGACGACTCGCTGGAGCAACTGGAGGCTGAACTGGAGTGCAGGTTCGCGCGGTACGAGGTTGCGGTGCGCGGCACCGTCGCTCTCTTCGAGGCCACGGTCTGAACCGCCTCGGAGCAGGAATGCGCCGCCGCGAGTCCCGTTCGTCCGAAGCGCCGCAGAAAGGCGTGCATTCCCGTCTCCCCGCGCCCCGTTCAGGCCTATGGTCTCCCGCATGAGTCAGTACGCCACCGCGATACAGGACACAGCTCAGGAGCAGGACCACTTCGGTCCGAGTGGGCACGACATACGGCAGCCCGTCCGGGTGCACGCCGTTCACTGGCCCGGGCCGGGCGATGAGCACTGGGACACGGCACGGACCATGTGCGGGCGGTCGGCGGCCGGGATGGAGAAGGCCGACCACACCGGTTCCGATCCCACCGCCTGGCATGCGCCCCGGTGGGACCGGCTCACATGCGATGCCTGTGACGACGCCGTGCGGGCGGCTGTCGTGGGCAGTTGATGTCCTCAGGCGCGGCAGTCCGCCCGCATCTGGGCCGCCGCGTGGTGGGCGCCGTCGCGTTCGTCGCTGCCCCAGTCCTTGCCGCGGTCCACCAGTTGAACCGTAAGCTGCTGGTTGGTGACCGGGATCTTTTCGACGATCAGGCCCCTGCCCCGCAGTGACGTCTGGTCGATCTCAAAGGACTTGATGGCGCTGTCCTCGTCGTCCGGGTCGGCCAGCACCCGGTACGTCGTCGGGTCGCCCGCCACGTCCTGGTCGCGGCCGGCCTTCGGGATGACCACGGACACCGAGCAGGTCGTGTAGCCGCTGCCCACGTACCACGACCACGTCGCCCTGCCCCCGCTGTCCCTGGTCTCGCTGCCCGACATCGGAACCGCGCTGAAGCTGCCGTCGCAGCCGTCCCCCTTGTGGCCGCCCGTGCTCACCGTGTACCAGCCGTCGAAGCCGTCGCTGAAGCGGCCGGTCTCGCGGTACAGGCCGCCGCCTGCGCAACCCGGGCCCGCCCAGGCGGAGTACGCGGGGCGGACCGGGGCCTTCGGCGGGGCCGGCTTCTTCGTGGCGGCGCCGGTCGGGCTCGGGGTCGGTTTGGACGTCGACGAGGCGGTCGGGGACGTGCCGGGTAGCGCCGTGGGGACGATGCGCTGCGGGGCGCCGCCCAGGTCGCCCGGGACGAAGTCCGAGTCTGCGGACGCGTTCGCGCCGCTCGCGGCCGAGTCACCTCCGTACAGCGTGACCGCCGAGACGACCACGGCGACCGCGGTCAGCGCAACTCCTCCCGCCAGCAGGATCTTTCCCGTACGGGAGAAGAGGGAGACACGTCCCGCCAGCGTCTCCCGGGCCACCCACACCCCGCCAGGCGCGCGTGTTCCGCACTTCCCGCATCGCATCCCGGGCAGCGAGCCTCTGCCGTCGCCCCCGCATCGTTCGCACGCCATGTCGCACCTGAACCAGTAGACCAACTGCTCGGTATGTCAAGGCTGTCCACTATGCATCAGCACGAGGGACCGAGATAGGTGTTAACGCCGGTAATGGGGTCAGCGGAGCTCATCAGGGCACGCAGTGCCACGCGGCAGCTGGTACGGAGCCGCCAGACGGTACACCCCCGGAGCGGGCGCGAGCAGTTCGGTCCACTCGTCGCCCTCCGCGTCCTTCTCCGCCTTGAACAGGCAGCCGTGGAGATTGACGAAGGTCTTCGGCTCGTCCTCGTTGTCGCGCTTCTTCGACGCGTCCGTCTCCTGCGGGCTCTTCACCTTCTTGCCGTGCTCGTCGACGATGCTCAGCCACGGCGAGTACGGGATCCGGATCAGCACCAGGCCCGCCCTCTTCACCTGGATCGTGAGCTCGCCCGCGCCCGCGCGGTCCACGCTCGCCGGCGGGTCGGCCAGCGGCATCGGGTCCTTCACCTCGAACAGCTGCCAGTTCACGTCGCTCCAGATCCGCGTCAGATACGGCTGGCCCTCGCGCACCAGCTCCGCCTCCTGCGTCGCCCCGCTGGAGTCGGGCGAGCCCTTCGGCAGCACCACATAGTGGACCGCCCACCGGTCGAGCCAGGCGCGGTAACCGGCGGAGGTCAGCGTCCTGTCGTCGTCGTAGAAGAGCGGATTGCGCTTCATGTCCGCCTGCCGGTTCCAGCCGCGGGCCAGATTGACGTACGGCGCGAGCGCGGACGCCTCCCGGTGGCTGCTGGCGGGCACCACCTCGACCCGGCCGCGCTCGGCGCGTACCTGCTGGAGCCGGTTGACCAGCGGCGCGAGCTCCCGGCTCCAGGACGCGGCCGGGGCCGTACGCACCATGTCGTCGACGGCCTTGAAGCCGATCCAGAAGTTCAGGCCCGCGAAGGCGAGGACGAGCGCGTACCACTTGCGTGACTTCGGCACGGTGTACGGAAGCGCCGCCAGCAGCACCACACCCGCGAACAGCATCGGGAGCCGTGAGACATTCGAGCCGATCTGGGACTCGATCAGCCAGGTCAGCAGCGTGCCGAGGGTGTAGACGGCGGCTGCGACGCGGACGGTGAGCCAGTCCTTGGGTACGAGTACGAGGACAAGGGCCCCGAAGAGGAAGGGCAGCGACGTCGACCAGAACGACATCGGCTGCGTACCGGAGAAGGGGAACAGCCAGGAGGACAGCGCCACGACGGCGACCGGGGCGAGACCGAGTGCGTACGCACCGGGGCGGCGGCGGTTCAGGAACAGCGCCGCCGCGACAACTCCGAGGAACAGACCGGCGACCGGGCTCGACGCGGTGGCGATACCCGCGAGCGGGGCAGCCACCGCCGCCTTCGCCCAGCGTTTCGTCCTCCAGCGGTGCGGCCAGCAGAAGACCGCGGCGACCGCGCCGAGCGCGAACATCATGCCGAGCCCGAACGTCACCCGGCCGGAGAGGGCGTTGCAGAGGAAGGCGAAGACCCCGGCCAGCGCGCAGGCCAGAGGATTGCGGACGGCACGGACACGGACCAGGATCAGCGCCGTCAGCGCGGCCGAGACCGTACCGGCGACCATCATCGTCGAGCGGACACCGATCAGCGACATCAGATACGGCGAGACGACGCTGTACGAGACCGGGTGCATCCCGCCGTACCAGGCGAGGTTGTACGCGGAGTCGGGGTGGCGGCCGACGAATTCGGCCCAAGCGTCCTGGGCCGCGATGTCTCCGCCGCTGTTGGCGAAGAAGAAGAACCAGATCAGATGGGTGAGCGCGGCGAGCGCCGTCGCGAGAAGCACAGGGTGGCGGGTCAGCCGGTCGCGGAGGTCGGCGAGAGGACCGGGATCGGTGCGGCCGGGCGCGGGCAGACGTATTCGCAGCCCGGTGTCGGGGCTGCTGCCGTCCGCCTGTGTCGGCTCAGCGGTGGTCACTGCGGCTCTCTCCGTCTTCCCCGGCTGTGCCGTTGTCGTCCCCGGCTTGTGCCGATGTCCTCCGGCCTGCCTGCCTCCGACGTGCCTTTTGCAGCTGTTCACCTTCAAGGACGCCGTCCCGGCACCTTGAAGTTGCCCCGGGACGCTAGCACGCGGGCGTCCCGTGATCCCGGGACGCCCGCGCCGTACGGTTTCGTCGCGCGGCGGCTAGGTCCTGTCCGCCTGATCGACCGGACAGGACCTAGCCGAGCCGGGTCAGCTTGTCGCCGAAACCAGGTTCCGCCAGGTCCTGCTGGAGCGCGACCGGGGCGGTCACCTTGCCGGTGCCCGAGCCGATGGAGACCTGGCCCACGACCGTGCCCGCCTTCGCGCTGTGCGGGATCTTTGTGCCGGCGTCGTTGATCGCGATCTGGACCTGGAGACCGGCCCAGCCGACCGCCTTGAGGTCCTTCGTGGCGACGACCGCCACCTCGCCGCCGAGACCGTCTTCGATATGGCCGACGACCTCGCCCTTCTTGACGACGCTCGCGGACGTAATGCCTGCCTGGGCGGCCTGGATCAGCTTGAGGCTGTACGTCTTGATCGCCAGCGTCAGCTTCTCGTGCAGCAGCGCCGCGTTCTGGGCGCCCATGACCGCGCCGACGATCCGGCGCTTCTTGCCGTCGACGACCGTGTCGGCCGTCCAGAGGAGGTTGCCTCCGGCCGGGGTGGACGAGCCGGTCTTGATGCCGCTCACGCCGGGCTGGAGCAGGATCGAGTTGTTGTTCTCGATCCGCCCGTCGATGCCGGGGATGGTGATGTTGGGCGTGTTGACGATGTCGCGGAAGATGTCGTTCTGCAGTACCGCCCTGGCCAGCTTGAGCTGGTCCTGCGGGGTGGACACGGTGGTGGCCTTCAGGCCGCTCGGGTCCGTGTAGGTGCTGTCCGTCATGCCGAGCTTCTTGGCGGCGTCGTTCATCTTCTTGACGAACTCGGCCTCGGACTTCGAGTCCCAGCGGGCGAGGAGGCGGGCGGCGTTGTTGCCCGACGGGATCATCAGCAGCTGAAGCATCTGCTTCTCGGTGAACTGCTGCCCCTTCGAGATCTGCGCGGTCGACTCGTCTTCGATCTTGGACTCGTCCTCCGCCTTCTGGTCGACGGTGATCTTCTCGCCGACCTCCTTGCCGGAGATCGGGTGCTCCGTGAGGATCACGAACGCCGTCATCGTCTTCGCGACGCTCGCGATCGGGGCGGGCTTCTGCGGGCCGTACGTACCGATGCTGCCGACGCCCTCGACCTCGACGGCGCCCTGGCCCTCGTCGGGCCACGGCATGTCGAGCTTCCCGCCCTTGAAGGTGAACGTGGGCTCGGCGGAGAGCGAGAGCTCGGGGTCGGGGAGCGGGCGCAGAACCTGTACGACCGCAAAGATGATCAGGAGCAGGACGACGAGCGGCGTCCAGATCTTGATCCGCCGCACGACGGTGCGGACGGGGGTCTGGGGCGGGGGCGGGGTGTTCGTCAGCTCGGCGAGGAGATCGAGCGGCGGCAGCGGGGGCATGGGCTGCTGCTTGGTCCGCTCGGCCTCGGTGAGCGAGGCGGGCGCCGATGCCGATGCCGATGCGGATGCCGGTGCGGGCGCCGGTGCGGGCGCTTCGGCCCGCAGCGGGACGAAGGTGCTGCTCCGCTCGGCGGGAGCCTCTGGCCGGGGCGCCGGGGGCACCTTGAGCGCGGTGGTGGGCTGGTCGACGGCGGGCCGCCGGAGGGCCTTGAAGACGGCGGTGGGCTGATCGACGACGGGCTTGGCCGGAGCCTTTGCTTCCGCGGATGCGGATGCGGATTCGCCCTTGTCCTCGGCGGACTGCCCGGCACCGGGCTTCGCGTCGGTCTTCGCCGCGGCGGCCTGTTCACCGTCCTCGTCGCTGGGCGCGGGCGCTGCGTCGGCGTCGCCCTCGCCCTCGTCCTCGTCCTCGGCGGACGGCGCCGCGGGCGGCTTCGCCGCAGCAGCCTCGTCGCGGGGCGCGGGCGCGTCGGCAGGCGCGCTGTCGTCAGTCGATCCTGCGTCCGCCTCCGACGCGGCGGAAGCGCCTCCCTCATCGGCGACGGACGGCGCCGTGGTCTCGGAGGCCTCGCTCGCCGGCGCGTCTTCGCGCGGGGACGCTTCGGCGTCCTTGACTGTGGGCGCCGCGTCGGCCTCGGCCTCGTTAGCGGGCTGTGCGTCAGCGAACGCGTCGCCCGCCGACGCCGGAGCGTCGGTGCGCTCCCCGGCGGTCGGGACCGCGTCGGGCTGCGCCGCAGGGGCCTGGTCGGCGTCCTCGTCGCGGGGCGTGGGCTCCGCGTCGGCAGGCGCGCTTTCGCCCGTCGACCGTGCGTCCGCCTCGGGCGCGGCGGCGTCCCCGTCGCCGGGCGCGGGAGCCTCGGCACCGTCCTTGGCAGACGGGACCTCGTCGGCTTCGGCATCAGCCTTGTCGTCAGCCGCAGGCGCGGGCTCGGCCTCAGCGGCCTCAGCGTCGCCCGCAGGCGCGTCGCCGTCCCCTTCGGCGACCGGAGCGACCTGCGCGTCCGCCCCGGCGTCCGCGGCACCCGTCACGGCGTCCGGCACCGGAGTACCGGCGTCCGCGTCCGGCGCACCCGGGCCCTCGTCCCCACCCGGCCCCTCGGCGTCCGCGTCCGGCGCACCCGGGGCCTCGTCCGCACCCGGCGCGTCGGCGTCCGGCTCCGGCGCACCCGGGGCCTCGTCCGCACCCGGAGCGTCGGCGTCCACGGCACCCGCGTCGGTGGAGTCGTCCGCGCTCGCCACCCACGCCGCTACCGCTGCCCGCAGCCTCGCGTCGTTCTCCGTCGAGCCCGACTCCGTGCCCGGCTCGGCCTCCGGCTCGGAGTCCGTCCGCTCGGCCGGCAGCCTGAAGACCGCCGTCGCCTGGTCCACCTGGGGAGCCGTCGGCCCCGGAGATGCCTGACGGAACACGGCGAGCCGCGGGTCTCGCTCACCCGGAGCCGTCTCCCCCGACGACTTCCGCTGCTCCGACTTGTCGGGGGACTCGCCCGCCACCGTGCCTCCTCCATGAGTCATGCGTCATGCGCACGCGTTCCTGCGCCATACGTACGTACCCACAGGCAACCTCAAACGACAGCCCGTGTTGTCCGAACCATCTACCAGTGTCCTGTGTGAGAGCCCTGCTCCCGTGCCTAGACGAGAACGACATACCTGCCGGTTCCAGCAGAAAGCACCCAGGCGCTCTCGACAGACCAATGTGAGAGGGGTCACCCTGTCGTACATCCACGCGGGGAGGCATGGATGGGCAGGAGCCGCAGAACAATTCCGGAGGAGCTTCTGTTGCTCGCTCTGGACCCGGCCACGGGTACCACAGCGCAGCCGCAGTCGCTCGACCTCGGCCTGGCCGGAGCCCAGCTAGTAGAGCTGGCTCTGGCAGGACGGATAGCCCCAGACGGGGATCGTATCGCCGTGGTGATGCCACGGCCGACCGGAGATCCGACTTTGGACTCCGCGCTGGAACTGCTGCGCAGACGCGGCAGTCCGGTTCGCGCTGTCCACTGGATCGGCGGGCCCCGACTGGGGCTGCGCCAGATTTACCTCTCGCATCTGGAGCGGTGCGGCATGGTGCATGCCGTGGCGGGCCAGATGTGCGGAGTACTGCCGACGACTCGCTACCAGGCGACGGACACGGCGATCAGCCGGGACATCAGGGCCCGGCTGGACAGTGCGATCCGCACCGGCGTACCGCCGGACCCGCGGACCGCGGCGCTCGCCGCACTGGCCCACGCGGTCGGACTCGGCAAGCACCTGTACCCCGGGAACGAAGGGCGTTCCTCGAGGTCCCGTCTGCGGGATCTCATCAGGCACGACCCGATGGGCGGCCTCGTGGCGCACGCCGTGATGGACGTCCAGAACGGTGTGGCCGCTCAGCCGCGCCGTAATCCCACCGCGACGAACGGCAACAGGCAGCCGGCAGCCGTGGCGGCGATGCAGCAACCGCGCCACGGCACCATGGCCCGTGTCGCCTTGCACTGACACAGCACCAGCACGACCCGTACGACCGGCACCAACCGCAGAACCGCCGCACCGACGTCCCCATGACCCGGTTCGGGAGCCGCACAGAACGCGCGGGGCAGCCCTTTGGCTGCCCCGCGCGTTCGCGTGTGCCACCTGTGTAGCCATTTCGCAGCGCAGCCACGACCATTGGTGGCAGTCTGCTGAGCGGTAGATACGCTCAGCTACGCAGCCGGAGGTGCAGTTTCCGTGGCGTCCAATGTCAACCCCACCGTCAGGCGACGCCGATTGGGACAGGAGCTGCGCCGACTCCGGGAGCTGAAGGGCATGACGGCCGAGGAGGTGGCGGAGCGCCTGCTCGTCTCCCAGTCGAAGATCAGCCGCCTCGAGAACGGCCGCCGTTCCATCAGCCAGCGCGATGTCCGCGATCTGTGCGGGGTGTACGAGGTCGAGGACCACAGGATCGTGGACTCGCTGATGCAAATGGCGAAGGATTCCCGCCAGCAGGGCTGGTGGCATGCCTTCGGCGACATCCCGTACAGCGTCTACATCGGTCTGGAGACCGACGCGGCGAGCCTTCGGGTGTACGAACCCCAGGTCGTTCCGGGCCTGTTGCAGACGCGGCAGTACGCCGAGGCGCTGATCGCCGGCGCGCTGCCCGAGAGCGGGACGACCGACGTAGAGAAACGGGTCAGCGTCAGGCTGCGCCGCCAGGAGCGGATCAACGACGGCGAGCATCCGCTGCGGCTGTGGGTCGTGGTCGACGAGGCCGCGCTGCGCCGTCTCGTCGGCGACAAGACGCTGATGCGCGAACAGCTGGAGCATCTGGTGGAGCTGTCCCAGCTGCCGCATGTGACCGTGCAGGTGCTGCCCTTCGAGATGGGCGCCCACCCGGGCATCAATGGCCAGTACGCGATCCTGGAGTTCCCGGACGCCTCCGACTCGAGCGTCGTCTACATCGAGGGCGTTACGAGCGATCTGTACCTGGAGAAGGCCAATGACGTACAGAAGTACAGCGTCATGTACGAGCATCTGCGCGCGCAGGCCCTGAACGTGGATCAGACCAGGCAGTTCATCGCGGACATCGCCAAGGATTACGCCCGCTGAAACAACCGCTGAAACGCTTCGGCCGCGAGGGGGACCGCACGGTACACCCCAGCTACCTCGCGACGGAAGACCCATGTGGAATATGCCATCCGGTCGAGTGAACGTCTGCCTCGCGCACCCAGCGCGGCGAGTAGCGTCGATCACGCCAGCAAGAACGTTGGCGCAAATCACACCACTTGCCGAAGCGGAGCGAACATGGCAATCCTTCAGGGCGCCACGGAGACCTGGACGAAGTCCTCGTACTCCACCGGAAACGGCGCATGCGTAGAGGTCAAGTCCCCCGTCGCACAGGCGATTGCCGTGCGGGACTCGAAAGTCCCCGCGGGCCCGTCGATCACCTTCGTCCCCGGGTCGTGGAACGCGTTCGTGAACGAAGTGGGGCACGGCGCGTTCGATCTCGGCTGAGCGCCACGCCGAGGAGCACGCCGGGCTGTACCGCAAAAGAGACAGCAAAAAGCAATACGAACCAACGCAGCACAGAGCACCATCTACCAGAGCCCTCTCGACTGGTCCGCCGTCCCGGCCGAGGGGGCTCGGCCATGCCCCCACGGCCATCCCCCAACCTCCCTGCCTGCTCATCGCAGTTGATCGACGTAGCGGTCGGTTCCGGGGACGGTGGGGATGAAGGGAGCCACGAGCTCCACCCGTCCGAGCCCCGATTCGACGACCGCCACGTCGAGGCCTGCGAAAGCAGCGTCCCAGCGCTCCCTCGGGTCCTCCTCGAGGAACCACAGCAGCGTCAGCCGGGTGTCGACGCCCTCCACCTGTTTCACATAGGTCATGCGGTCGCCCGGCAGCGGTGTCGGCCTGAAGATGGTCACCATCGCCGCGCCCGATCCGGCCAGTTGCTTCGGCAGTTGTTTCGTACACAGCCACTCGAGGAGCTCCGCCCGCTGCTCGGGGCCCTCCGCGTCGATCACCTCGACGACCAGGCCCGCGTACGGATGATCCAGCGCGTGATAGTCGCGCGGGCCCGCAGCCCCGTCCCGGTAGACGGTTGCCTCATGGTCCTGGAAGGCCGTGAAGACATGCGTACGGTCCTGGTAGACGCGGCCGTCCCGGTTGAGCCGCTTGTTGATCCCCACGGTCCACTTCATGTGGTCGCCGTAGCGCCCGTCGGTGATCCAGTACGTGGATATGTAGCAGCCCGCCGTGACGGGCTGGGCCACCGCCGACTTCTCCGGATAGCGCAGCAGCTGGAGGTCACGCGTGGCGACCCAACGCCGTCCCGCGTACATCCAGGGCATCGCCATCGCGCCCGCGTAGTAGTGGTCGTCCTCGTACCAGCGGTTGTACGCGTACTCATGGCCCGGGTGCGGTTCGACCATGGTGATCAGGGCATGGCCGGGGCGCACCCCGTACGGACCGACGCCCGCCAGCTCCGCGTACACCTCGCTGCGCGTGTCCTCGCTCCTGCGCGTGTTCTCGCTCATGACGCTCCCCTTCCGTCCTCTTCCTTCCTCCGCCGGACGGACCTACTCTGACGGCCCGTCAGAAGAACTGCCAGAGCCGGGAGGCGCCCAGATGCTGCTGCAGGGCAAGACCGTGATCGTCTCCGGCGTCGGGGCCGGACTCGGCCATCAGATCGCCGCGACCGTCGTACGGGACGGGGGCAACGCGGTCCTCGGCGCCCGTACGGAGTCGAATCTCGCCAAGTCGGCCCGGGAGATGGACCCCGACGGCTCACGCACCGCCTACCACGCCACGGACATCACCGACGAGGCGCAGTGCGAGGCGCTGGCCGCGCTCACGCTGGAACGCTTCGGACGGATCGACGCGGTCGTCCATGTCGCCGCCTGGGACAGCTATTTCGGCGGGCTCGCGGACGCGGACTTCGAGACCTGGCAGGGGGTCATCGATGTGAATCTCCTGGGCACGCTGCGGATGACCCGGGCCTGCCTGCCCGCGCTCAAGGAGCGCGGCGGCTCGGTCGTCATCATCGGCACGCAGTCGGCGGTGGCCGCGCCCTCACAGGTGTGGCAGGCGGCGTACGCGGCGTCGAAGGGCGCGCTGACCTCGGCGATGTACTCGATGGCACGCGAACTGGGCCCGGACCGGATCCGGGTGAACACGGTGCTGCCCGGCTGGATGTGGGGGCCGCCCGTCCAGGCGTACGTCCAGTTCACTGCGCACACCGAGGGGGTGCCGGAGGACGAGGTGCTCGGGCGGCTAACCGAGCGGATGGCGCTGCCCGAGCTGGCCACGGACGGAGATGTCGCGGAGGCCGCGGCGTTTCTGGCCTCCGACCGGGCCCGGGCGATCACGGGTCAGTCGCTGCTGGTCAACGCGGGGGAGTTGATGCGGTAGCCGGCCGCCGGGGCCGTACGGGCAATCACTGCCGTACGGCCCTTTTTCGCCCCTCCGTGAATCATGGATGTGAACAGAGGTCATTAACTCGAACAATTTTACTTGCCCTTGACCCTTCGGGTCGTTGTCGTGACCGCGCCCATGGACACACCATGAACGGCGTTCACAAGGCGGACCCCAGGAGGGGGCACATGAACAGTCTCGACTGGACCGTGCTCATCGGTTACTTCGGTGTGATGGTCGCGATCGGACTCTGGTCGCACAAGCGCGTTGACAACGTCAGCGACTTCTTCACCGCAGGCGGCAAAATGCCGTGGTGGCTGTCGGGCATCTCGCACCACATGTCCGGCTACAGCGCGGTGATGTTCACCGGCTACGCGGGCATCGCCTACAAGTACGGTGTCACGTCCTTCGTGACGTGGTCCCTCCCGATCGCCATCGGCATCTTCATCGGCGCGAAGCTCTTCGCACCCCGGCTGAACCGGCTGCGCTCCAAGCTGCATGTCGCATCGCCGCTGGAGTATCTGAAGAACCGCTACAACCTCAAGACGCAGCAGGCACTCGCCTGGTCCGGTCTTCTGCTGAAGATCGTGGACGTGGGCGCCAAGTGGGCCGCCATCGCCACCCTGCTCTCCGTCTTCACCGGTCTCTCGCTCAACCAGGGGATCCTGATCACCGGCATCATCACCGGTGTCTACTGCACGGTCGGCGGTCTGTGGGCCGACGCCCTTACCGAGCTGGGGCAGTTCATCATCCAGCTCTTCGCCGGTCTCGCGATGCTCATCGCGGTCATGGGCAAGCTGGACGGCTTCAGCACCCTGTGGACGGTCTGGGACAAGCCGGAGCTCCAGGGGCACACGGACGCGACCGCGGGACCGTACACGGTGACGTTCCTGCTGGCGTTCCTCTTCATCAAGACCTTCGAGTACAACGGCGGCATGTGGAACCAGGCGCAGCGCTACATGGCGACCGCCAACGCCCGCCAGGCCACCCGCTCGGCCCGGCTCTCGGCCATCCTGTGGGCCGTCTGGCCGCTGGTCCTCTTCTTCCCGATGTGGTGTGCCCCGCTGCTCGTCGAGGCGAAGAAGTCGGACGCCTCCGACAGTTACGCCCTGATGACCGAGCAGCTGCTGCCGCACGGTCTGCTGGGCCTGGTCATCGTCGGCTTCTTCTCGCACACCATGGCCATGTGCTCGTCCGACGCCAACGCCATCTCCGCGGTCTTCACCCGGGACATCGCACCGGTCATCTCCAAGAAGGCCAGGAGCTGGACGGAACGGGCCGGTCTGATCGCCGCACGTCTGTCGACGATCTCGTTCCTGGCGCTGTCGATGGCCATCGCGACCCAGGTCAACTCGCCCACGTTCAAGGACATCATCACCGTCGTGATCAAGTGGGTGGCCGGACTGATGGGACCGATCGCGATCCCGTTCATGCTCGGCCTGCTGCGTTGGTTCCGTAAGTCCGGACCGACCGCGGCACTCACCAGCTGGGCGGCGGGTCTGATCGCCTTCTTCTTCCTCAACTACGAGATCGACGGCACCGCCAGGACCGATGTGGCCCTGCAGTACCAGGTCTCCGTACCGCTGGCGATCTCGCTCGTGCTCTACATCGTGATCGGCCTGGTCAAGCCGGAGGACACCCCCGAGCGGGACGCGGTCATCGCCCGGATCAACACGGACGACGACGGTCCGGACGGGACGGGGCTCGCGGCCGCGGCCGTGCCGGCGCCGGCCGAGCCGGCCGATGCGAAGGTGCTGGGCCGCGAGGGCGCGGACGGCTGACGCGCTTCGTTCCGTACGCGGTCGGGACCCGGCTCCGCAGGAGTGGAGCCAGGTCTCAGCTGCGTGGGTAGCGGGCCAGCCAGCCGGGCGAGGCGACCGTGGGGCCGTGCAGGGCAGGGCCCTGGGTCATCTCCATAGCGAAGTCGTCGGCGAGCTCGATGACCGTGGGGCGGCCCTCCAGCTCAGAGAGCCACGCGGGCGGCAGGGCCGTCTCACCGTGCAGGGCGCCCAGCAGCGCGCCGGTGACGGAGCCGGTGGCCTCGGACGGGCCGTCGTGGTTGACCGCGAGCCGCAGGCCGTGCCGGATGTCCTCGCCGACGAGGGCGCAGTAGACGGCGATCGCGAGCGCGTCCTCGGCATTGCCGCCCTCGCCGATCGAGGCGACCCTGGTGGGGCTCGGGATGCCCTGGCGTACGGCGCCGAGCGCGAGCTTGAGGGCGTCCGTGACGGGCTGGTGCCCGGGCCGAGCGGCCAGCTGGGCGAGCGCGCGCTGCACCGAGCCGTCGAGGGTCTCGCCGCGGGCCAGACCGTGCA
Source organism: Streptomyces sp. NPDC005408 (assembly GCF_040606445.1). Lineage (NCBI taxonomy): Bacteria > Bacillati > Actinomycetota > Actinomycetes > Kitasatosporales > Streptomycetaceae > Streptomyces > Streptomyces sp. NPDC005408. The sequence goes on from NZ_JBEXEX010000002.1 coordinate 316,233, forward strand.
CGATGACGGCGAACGCGCCCGCCGAGAGATACGCGGTGGGGTGGCCGTGCGTCTGCGCCGCGCACTCCACCGCCAGCTGGCACACCAACTGCGGCTCCCAGCCCACGAGCAGCCCGAACGGCGCGGAGCGCACCAGCGCGCCCGCGTCGCGCACGGCCGGGTTCTTCGGTGCTTCGAGGGTGCCCATGGTCTCGTCGCCGAGCCCGATGATGCAGGCATTGGCCGGGTCGCGGCGGGTGTAGAGCCACTCCTCGCGGGCGAGCCAGCCGTTGTCCTTGCGGCGTTCGTCGGGGCCCCAGTCGCGCTGGGTGGCGGCCCATCTCAGATAGGCGCGGTGCACATCGGTGGGCGGGTGCCAGGCGCCGGTGTCCCGGCGGACCTGGGCCCGTATGAGCCCGTCGACGGTGAACAGGGTCAGCTGGGTGGCGGCGGTGACGGCCCCGCGGCGGCCGTGGGCGGGCACGAGGTCGGCGATGCCCTCGGGGCCGTGGGCGGCGCGTATCTCCTCCAGGGTCAGCGCGGCGACCCCGGCGCCGAGCGCGTCACCGATGGCGCCACCGAGCAGGGCGCCGCGCACCCGGGCGCGAAAGTCCTGCTGCTCGGCCCGGCCCCACACGGCAGTAGCTGCTGCGCTCACCGCGCGTCCCTCCCTGGACCTCGAACGTATGCCTGGCGCAGCACTGTAATCGAACGGGAACGGTGGGCTCAGGGGCCGTGGCTTTTCAACCGGGGCTCCGCCCCGGCCCCCGCGGCTCAAACGACGGCGCCTGGAGGTTCAGGGTGGGGGCAAAGCCCCCCGCAGGTGAGAATCCAGCTCGGCCGGATCCTCGCCCAGCTCCCGGTACCGGTCGAGATCGGCGCGGGCCTCCTCCGCCCGCCCTGCCGCCAGCCGCACCGAAGCCCGCCTCCCGTACGCCCACCCGTATCCCGGGTCGAGCCCGATCGACCGGTCCAGCTCCGCAAGCGCCTCCTCGTACCGCCCCAGGTCCTGAAGAGCCGCACCCCGCTCGGCCGCGATCCACGCCTTTTCCGGCTGGAGCTCGGCGGCTCGCGCCAGATCGGCCAGCGCCTCCTCGAATCGGCCGAGGCCCCGCAGCGCCTGGCCGCGGCTGCCGATGGTCCAGCCGTCGTCGGGCTTGAGCTCGTCCGCCCGGTCGTAGTCCGCGATCGCTTCCTCGTAGCGCCCGGCACGGCGATGCACCTCACCGCGCAGGGTCAATTGCCCCGCTTGGTCCGGCTCAAGCTCCAACGCCGCGTCGAGGTCGGCGAGTTCACCGTCGAGATCGCCGAGCTCCCGCCGCACACCCGCCCGTACCGTCAGCGCGAGAACCGATCCGGGGTCGAGCCCCAGCCCCCGGTTCAGGTCCGCCAGCGCCTCCTCGTACCGGCCGAGCCGCTCGTACATCCGGCCCCGGATTTCCAGCGCATAGCCGTACTCCGGATTGTGGGCGAGCGCCCGGTCGTAATCGGCGAGCGCTTCTTCGTACTGCCCGGCCCGCTGATGCGCGTATCCGCGGCTGACCAGTGCCCACGCCTTGGGCTCCGCATACTCCACGAGCCGGTCGAGATCGGCGAACTCCCGGGCCATATCGCCCTGTTGGCGCCAGATTTCGGCCCTCCGCAGCAGCGTCCACCAGTAGTCCGGCTTCAGCCCCAGCGCCTCGTCCAGGTCCGCCAGCGCCTCCTGCGTTCTGCCGAGCGCATGCTTCGCCATGGCGCGGCTGCCGAGAGCCCAGGCATAGTCCGGATCCAGTGCGTACGCCCGGTCGAACTCGGTGATCGCCTCCTCGTACCGCCCTTCGTACCGCAGGATCTCCCCGTGCTCGCCGACGATCCACGGATTGTCCGGGTCGAGCCCCTTGGCCCGTCGGATGTCCGCCAGGGCGCCCTGCGCATCCCCGAGCGAGCGCCGGATCTGGGACCGCCGCACCAGCGACCACACATGGCCGGGCTTCGCCTCGATGACCTGGTCCAGATCGGCGAGCGCCTCCTCGCTGCGCCCCAGGGCGTGCTTCGTCTGGGCGCGGCTGGAGAGGGACCAGATATCGGCGGGGTCGAGTTCGAGTGCGCGGTCGAACTCGGCGAGGGACTCCTCGTACCGCCCCGTCCGGCCGTACGTCTCCCCCAGCCCGTAGTGCGCCCGCTGACACCCCGCGTCCAGGCCGACCGCCCGCCGGTAGTCGCGCAGCGCCTCCTCGTACTCGCCCAGATTGCGGTGGTCACGGCCGCGGACCACGAGGGCCGCCACCCGCGCCTCGTCGCCCAGCTCGCCACGGGCGAGGATCAGCTCCAACACCGCAGTGCACTTGCGCTGTTCGTCCTCCAGCGCGGCCAGCGCGCCCCCGCCCAGCGCCCGCAGCAGCTCGCTGTCTCCGTCGGCGCCCGCGTCCGCGACGGTCCGCGCCCAGTGCCGGGCGGCGGGCATACCCGCGTCGCACGCGTCGATCCCGTCCCGCAGGACGGCGGGCAGTACTGCGCGCGGCCGGGCGCACAGCAGGTGGTACGTCTCCTCGATGCGCAGCTCCCGCCAGGCGTCCTGTCCCCAGCGCTGCTCCTCGTCGAGGCCGTCCTCGGCCGCCGCCCGCCATCCGGCGAACGCCTCCGCCAGCCGCGTGTGCCCGGCCCGCCAGCGCTCCGGCGAGCTGTTGCGCCTCAGCCGCAGCATCGGGTCCCGTACGACGTCGTGGTACTGGGCCCGGCCCCCGCGGTCGCTAACGAACGGCAGCGCGCACAGCCAGCCGAACAGCCCCTGCGCGTCCCCTTCGACGGCCGCCCGGAAGATGTCCTCGTTCAGCCGGCGCGGCAGTGCGCCGTCCAGTGCGGCCGATCGGCGGACCGGGTCCTGCTCCCACTTCAGGAAGCGCTCCACTGCGGTAGCGCAAGGGTCGTCGACCGCTCCCGGGTTCTCGGCGAGCGTCGAGACGAGGACGGGCAGCCGGCCGGAGAGCTTGAGCACCTCCCGTACCACCTCCTCGTCCTGCACACCCTTGGCGGCAAGGAACTGGCGGGCCTCGGACTCGGTAAAGGGCGAGAGCGGCAGGTCCGTCACGAAACCGGCGTAATCCGCCCAGCAGCTGGGGTCGAGCGGCCGCTGCCCGGAGAGAGTGACGACGACCTGCGGGGGCAGCAGGCCGTGGCGCTTGCTGGTGATGAGATCGCGCAGCCAGAGGTCGAGGAAGGGCCCGGTGCGTTCGTACGTGTCGAAGAAGAGCGCGATCCAGGGGACTTGGGCGGCGACCCGGTTCAGCTCGGAGACCAGTACCGGAGTGAGGGTCTCGATCGGATGGAGGACCAGCTGTACGTCCTCCTGCTTGCCGAAGCGGGCGCTGAGCACGGCTCGTACATGGTCGGCTCCGCGGGCGAGCTGGGCCGGGTCGACGCCTCCGGCGAGCGCGCCGACGCCCGGCACCGCGCCCAGGGCGATCAGTCCGGCCTGAGCGACGGCGAGGGACCCGGGCGTGGGGCCGTCCTGTTGCGGATCGGGGGCCGTGACCGCAGCGGCGGCGGCCGACTCCGCCTCGTACCGGCGCTGGCGGTAGGTCGCCAGCAGCTTGTCCAGAGCCTTGAGCGCATGCCCCTGCTCGGCGAACTGGGCGCAGAGCGCCTCCATCGCCTCCGGCACGCTGTTCACGGACTCGTCGAGGACAGCGGTGAGCGCGTCGCGTTCGCGCGCGGCCTGCGTCAGTTCGCGTACGAGGGAGGTCTTGCCGACGCCCGCGTTGCCATGGATATGGAAGATGAAGCGGTGCCGCGCGTCCCCCACGGGCACGTCGAAGTTCCCACGGAACGCGGCCAGTTCCTCGCGCCGTCCCACGAAGCTCGCGCGCCTGGCGATGTCGATCAGTTCCTGCATGGACAGACGCGCGGCTCCGGCACTCATGCGATCAGTCTGGCAGCAGCGGCAGCAGCTCGGGCAGATGTCCGTCGGACGCGGTGGCCGCGCGCATGCGCTCCTCGGCCACCTCGCCGTACAGCGTCGTACGCGGCTTCGCCGGACGCCCGGCCGCCTCCGCGATGGCGACGAGATCCTTGATGGAGCGGTACGAGCCGTAACTGGAGCCCGCCATACGGGAGATGGTCTCCTCCATCAGCGTGCCGCCGAGGTCGTTCGCCCCGGAGCGGAGCATCTCCGCCGCACCCTCCGTGCCGAGCTTCACCCAGCTCGTCTGGATGTTGGTGATGTGGGGGTGGAGGAGGAGCCGCGCCATGGCAACGACGGCGCGGTTGTCGCGGGTCGTCGGGCCCGGCCTGGCGATTCCCGCCAGATACACCGGCGCATTGGTGTGGATGAAGGGCAGCGTCACGAACTCCGTGAAGCCGCCCGTCTCCTGCTGGATGCGCGCGAGGGTACGGAGGTGCCCGAGCCAGTGCCGGGGCTGGTCCACATGTCCGTACATCATGGTGGAGGAGGACCGGATACCCAGCTCATGAGCCGTCTTGACGACTTCGATCCAGGTGGCGGTGGGCAGCTTGCCCTTGGTGAGGATCCAGCGGACCTCGTCGTCGAGGATCTCGGCGGCGGTCCCGGGGATGGAGTCGAGCCCGGCCTCCTTGGCGGCCGTGAGCCATTCCCGTATCGACATCCCGGTCCGGGTCGCGCCGTTGACGACCTCCATCGGCGAGAAGGCATGCACATGCATGCCGGGAACTCTGGTCTTCACTGCCCGGGCGATGTCGAAGTACGCGGTGCCCGGCAGGTCGGGATGGATGCCGCCCTGCATGCAGACCTCGACGGCGCCGACGTCCCAGGCCTGCGCGGCGCGGTCGGCGACCTGGTCGAGGGAGAGGGTGTACGCGTCGGCGTCCGTACGCCGCTGGGCGAAGGCGCAGAAGCGGCAGCCGGTGTAGCAGACGTTGGTGAAGTTGATGTTGCGCGTGACGATGTACGTGACGTCGTCACCGACGACGGTTTTACGGAGGTCGTCCGCGATCCGGGTCAGCGCGTCCAGCGCAGGCCCGTCCGCGTGCAGAAGGGCAAGGGCTTCGTCGTCGGTGAGCCTGGTCGGATCGTCGGCGGCCGTCTTGAGGGCCTGCCGCACGTCCGTATCGATCCTGGAGGGCACCATGCCGGGCACGGCGGCCTCGCGCAGGGCTTCCCAGTCCCCGTAGACCTCGTCGAAGTCGTCGCGCCTGTCGGAGGTCCGGCCTTCCGTATCAATCGTCCGGTGCAGATCGGTGCGCCCGATGGAGGTGAACCCTTCGTCGGGCTCCTGCCACGGATGCCCCTCGACGCGGGCGTCCGGGTCCGCCAGACCCGTCTCCGGATCGGCGAGCGCGCGCACGTGCGGCAGCAGCCGCGGGTCCAGCCAGGGCTCGCCCCGCTGCACGAACTCCGGATACACACACAGCCGTTCACGCAGCTCGAACCCGACGGCCGCCGAGCGCTCGGCCAGCTCGTCGATCTGCGGCCAGGGCCGCTCGGGGTTCACATGGTCGGGCGTCAGCGGCGAAACCCCGCCCCAGTCGTCGATGCCCGCGCCAATCAGGCGCGCATACTCACCCGCCACCAGGTTGGGCGGCGCCTGCAGGCAGGCGGAGGGCCCCATGATGTGCCGGGCCACGGCGACGGTGGCGACCAGCTCGTCCAGCTCGGCGTCCGGCATGCCGCGCATCGCCGTGTCCGGCTTGGCGCGGAAGTTCTGCATGATCAGTTCCTGGATGCCGTGGTACGCACGGGCGATGCGCCGCAGCGCGAACAGCGAATCGGCGCGCTCCTCGTACGTCTCGCCGATCCCGATCAACAGCCCGCTGGTGAACGGCACGGAACTGCGCCCGGCATCCTCCAGCACCCGCAGCCGGACGGCGGGCTCCTTGTCGGGCGACCCGTGGTGCGGCCCGCCCGGCTCGCTCCACAGCCGCGTCGCCGTGGTCTCCAGCATCATGCCCATGCTCGGCGCGACGGGCTTGAGCCGCTGGAAGTCCGTCCAGGACATGACCCCGGGGTTGAGATGCGGCAGCAGCCCGGTCTCCTCCAGGATGCGGATCGCCATGGCCCGCACGTACGCGATGGTGTCGTCGTACCCCTCGGCCTCCAGCCACTCCCGCGCCTCGGGCCAGCGGTCCTCGGGCTTGTCCCCGAGCGTGATCAGCGCTTCCTTGCAGCCCAGTTCGGCGCCGCGCCGGGCGATGTCGAGAACCTCGTCCGGCGACATGAACATCCCGTGCCCGGCCCGGCGCAGCTTGCCGGGGACGGTCGCGAAGGTGCAGTAGTGGCACTTGTCGCGGCACAGCCGGGTGAGCGGAATGAACACGCTCTTGGAGTACGTGATGACGCCGGGGCGGCCTGCGGCCTCCAGCCCGGCATCCCTGACGCGCGCGGCGGACGCGGCGAGATCTTCGAGATCCGCCCCGCGCGCTTGCAGCAGCACGGCGGCCTCGGCGACGTCGAGCGCCACCCCGTCCCTGGCTCGCTTGAGGGCGCGGCGCATGGAGTTCTCGGTGGGGGGGCCGGGCCGTCCGTGCTGGTGATCCGTCATGGATCGAGCATACGAGCGCACAGGGAAGGGAAATAGCTGGCCTCGGGGCGGGGTCACCGCATCAGTCGGCGTAGTCCTTGAGCTTCTGCGTCTCCAGAGTGATCCCGACCGGGTCGGGGAGCTCGACAACGGCGCCGAAGGGGCGCGTGGTGATCCTTCGGTACGAGCCGCCTTCGGGTTCGGCGCGGACGGTGACGGAGCAGGCCTCACGGTCGACGAGGAGGCAGACGGGGATACCGGCCGCCGGGTAGCCGTCGGGCTTTTCGACGCGGTCGCGGCGGTCGGTGTCCGCATCGCGCGAGGTGACCTCGACCGCCATCAGAACGCCACCGGGCTCTGCCCACTCGCCCTGCCCGACGAAGTTCTCCTCAGGAGCGAGGCACCCGTCCGGGCGGGCCCGCCCCCTGCGACAGGCCTCGACCTTCAGCCCCTGCTCCGGGTAGAGCGACAGCTCCGGCCGCTGTTGCATGCACCGCTTGATGAGCCACATCACGATGGCTCCGTGGACACCGTCCGGTCCGGGCATGACCTGGACCTTCCCGTTGATGAACTCCAGTCGCACGAACTCGGGTGCACGGCGGGCGAGCTCCTCGAACTCCTCGACGGCCATCTGGGGCATGCCGGTTCTGGGAGTCATGGCGTCGCTTCCTCCCGTCCAGGGGTCACGACCGCCTGCACGGTCATTCGCGACTCCTCGGCGGCAGTCCGGCAGCGATACGTGCGGCGTCGGCCAGCACGGCCACGTCCGCCGGGCGCGGACCAGGGCGGAACGTGGCCGGGATGTCGTCCTCGTCCTCGCTGCGGCAGGACTCGCACATGCCGTTGATCAGCGGCTCGTCCTCCTCGGTCGTGTCGCAGAACATGCAGACCATGACGCTGCGGAGCACGGTCTCGGGCTCGCGGGCGGGCTTGGGCGGCATCTTGTCCTCCAGTCGTCGTTTCGCGATCCCGGCCGGATTGTGGATCGCGTCGGGCAGTCCGTGAGTGAGCGCATGGGTCAGGTGCTTCACGCTCGCGCCGTACTCCAGCCAGGTCGCGGCGAAGGGTTCCAGCCGCTGACAGTCGGCGGCGGAGAGGGTCATCCGGGGGTCGGTACGGCCGAGGGCGGCAAGGGTTCGGTAGGCAGCGGTGCGCTCCGGCGCGGGCTCGGCGGCGGCCGGCTCGTCGTCCGCGGCGCAGTCCGGGGCGTCGAGCATCACGCCTCGTACGCTCCGGCAGAACTCCTGCCACCAGGCGGCACTGCGGGCGGTACGCGACCAGTACGTGCGCGTCACCCAGCGCACGCCGTCGTCACGTACGACCTGCTCCTTGATGCGGCGCAGATGGCCCGCGTTGGTAAGTGCCTTGAGCGCACTACGGATTGCGGCCTGGCCGTAGTCGGCGATGTGCTTGGCGAGGGTCTTGTGGTCCATCGCCGCGCCCTCGGGGAGACGGTCGATGAACGCGGCGACGGCCGCTTCCCGCTTGGGCAGATTTGCGAAGTCACCGCTGCGGCGAGGGGATTGATCGGGGCCGGGGCGCTTGCCGTAGCCGGGGCTGGCCATGGGGTGTGCGGGCGTCGGCAGGGCACAGCTAGAGTTGAGGTAAGCCACGAGATCGGTCCTAGTTCGATCTTGGAGGTCAGACCCCGGCTGGTGCTCGAACACCGGTCGGGGTTGTTTATTGCTGTGAACGCTAGAGGCATATGACAGCGCGTGGCAAGTTGAACACCCAAAGTCAACTCTTCTGGGGATCCCCGCAGTTGGGCGCACAGGGGAGGGTGGGTGGGTTCAAACCACCAACCATTCCCCACAAAGAGAGCTCGGGGCTCGAAGCTCAAAGCCTGAGCTCGAGCCTGCAGCTCGAAGACGGGGGCAACTTGCGCCGCCGGGCGAACGACCGAGGGTGATCGACGGCTGGAGCTTCAGTATGTGGACTGCCTGTCCGGCGCAGTAAGCCAGCTCACCGCAGCGCCAGTTCCGCCCAGACCGTCTTGCCGACGACGCGGTCCGTCGTGCCTCAGGACACCGCGAGCAGACCGGGCTGTCATCCGGGACGGCTCAGCCCGCGTCGGCCGCCGCGAAGGTCACCTCCGCCGTCTTGACAGTCCCCCCGCGGCGCCCGGGTGCGCTCTCCTCCTGCCAGTAGAGATTGGTGTGTGCGATCACCAGGTCCGGGGTCGGCGCGCCGTACGCGCTGAGGTCCTCCGTCGTGTGCGCGTCGCCGACCAACGTCACGTCGTACCCGCGAACGAAGCCCCCGTGGAGGGTCGAGCGGATGCACGCGTCGGTCTGGGCGCCCGTGACGATGAGCCGGCCCACCCCACGCTCGGCGAGCAGCGCCTCCAGTTCGGTGCCCTCGAACGAGTCGCCGTAGCTCTTGTGGACGATAGGCTCCGAATCGCGGCGGACCAGCTCAGGCACGTACTGCCAGCTCTCACTTTCCCGCTTGAGTTGGTCGTCGGAGTGCTGCACCCAAACCACGGGCACGTCCTCGACGCGAGCCTTGTCGACCAGGGTGTTGATGTTGGCTATGACGCCCTCGCGGTCATGCGCGTCTGCCACCACACCGTTCTGAACGTCGATGACCAGCAGCGCGGTGTTCGGCCTGTCGGGCAGGGTCGTCATGGGACCCTCCTGTTTCTCGTCGCGGATCCTGTGTCGCCCCACAGTAGGTCGGGCCACTGACAACGGCACGGGATAGCGCGAGTACGTCAGATCAAGGCAGCAGCAGTAACGCCTCGATGAGCCAGCGGGAGCTGGGGGTTGCCGCGCATTGCGGGGAGGACCTCATCTCCGCGATGGAGCGGGGCGTACGGACGCCGCAGCCCGACTTCCTGGTGCGGGCCGATGAGTTGCTGGCCGCCGGCGGTGTGCTCAAGGCGGCCATCGAGGACGTACGGGAGGCCCAGGCGAGGGCGCGGACGCGGCACCCGGACTGGTTCCGGGATTACGCGCGAGCTGAGGCCGATGCCGTCGCGCTGCACAACTACAGTGCCCAGGCGGTACACGGTCTGCTTCAGACCGAGGAGTACGCCCGAGCCACGTTCACTCAGCGGCGACCGCTGCTGGATGAAGCAACCATCGAGAAGCGGGTGGCCGATCGTCTGGCCCGCCAGGAAGTCCTCGAGCGTTGGCCTGCGCCGACCTTCAGTTACGTATTCGAGGAGACGGTCCTTCGGCGGCCGATCGGAGGACGTGCTGCACATGCGCGCCAGCTGCATCAGCTGCTGAGGGTCGGGCAGCTACGCACTGTGGAACTCCAGGTGATGCCGACCGATCGCGAGGAACACCCGGCGCTGGACGGCACGTTCACCCTGCTCACGCCAAAGGGGCGGCAGCAAGTCGCATACACGGAGCTGTATGGGCAGCCCAGGCTCATCACGGACCCGGAGGACGTCCGCGTCTTCAGCGAACGCTATGGGATTATCCGAGCGCAGGCTCTCACCCCACGGGAGTCTCTGTCCCTGATCGAGAAGATGCTGGGAGAACGATGAACACGTCGGAACTTGCCTGGTTCAAGAGCAGCTACAGCACCGGCGAGGGCGGGGAATGCATCGAAGTCGCCGTCGAATGGCGCAAGTCCAGTTACAGCGACGGCGAAGGCGGCGACTGCGTCGAGGTCGCCACCACCCCCGCCACCATCCACATCCGGGACTCCAAAGTCACCGACGGCCCCCACCTCGCCGTCACCCCCGCCACCTGGTCCGCCTTCCTCGCGCACCCCGCGATGCTCCCTCTGGACTAGCCCCCACGCGTGTCTCCCGGGCGCGGCCCGTTCCCCTCGGCAGGCTCGGGTGACGTGACCACACCACGACTGATCGCCATCGCCGTACTGACCGTCGCCGCCGTGCCCGCCGCTGCCCTGTTCCCCGCGTGCGCCGCGTACGGGCCGCGCTCCGGGGCGCCCACTGTGCAGGCGCCCGGGAACTACAGGTACTGCCCGTACTCGTCCAGCACCCGCAGTACCTCCGACTCCCCCGCCGGCGGCAACTGCAGCACGACCTCCTCCACGCCCAGTTCCGCGTAGTGCGCCAGCTTCCCCGGCGTCGGCAGGACCGCGTACGGGACCACCTGCAAGGCCTCCGGGTCCCGGCCAGCGGCCGACCATGCCTCACGGAGCACCGGGACCGACTCCGTCAGGCCCCGGCCGCCGATCGGGAGCCAGCCGTCCGCGTAGTCCGCGATGTGGGAGAAGAGCTTCGGGCCCGCCGCTCCTCCGATGAGGGTGCGGGGGCCGCTCACCGGCTTGGGGTAGGCATGCGAAGCCCGTACGGAGCCGAACTCGCCCTTGTACGCCTTCGGTTCGGCCGCCCACAGTGCGCGCATCAGCGCTGTCCGGTCCCGGGTCAGTTCGCGGCGCGTCGTCCACTCCACGCCATGGTCCGCGGCCTCCTCCTTGTTCCAGCCGAAGCCGAGGCCCAGCGTGAAGCGTCCGCCCGACAAGAAATCAAGGGTCGCGATCTGCTTGGCCAGGTCGATCGGGTCGTGCTGGGCGACGAGGGTGATGCCCGTGCCGAGGCCGAGCCGGGAGGTCACCGCGGCGGCCTGGCCGAGGGCCACGAACGGGTCGAGAGTGCGGCCGTACTCCGGGGGCAGTTCGCCGCCCGCGGGGTACGGGGTCGTGCGCTCCACCGGGATGTGGGTGTGCTCCGGCAGATAAAGCCCGCCGAAGCCGCGCTCCTCCAGCTCGCGCGCGAGCCGTACTGGCGTGATCGTCTCGTCCGTGAGGAAGATCGTGGTCGAGATCCGCATTCGGAATCCTCCGTCATCGTCTCTGGTGACGGCCCAAACGTATGCCGTACGGTGCCACATGCCGAGAGCTCGGAATCAACTCGGCATCAACGGGGAGAGGATCCACATCACGATGCGACTGCGTATCGCCACCACCGCACTTGTGCTGTCCGGGGCGCTGCTGGCGGGTGCACCCGTCGCCTCGGCGTCGCCCGCCACCGCCACCGTCGCCGTGCAGAAGTCCGCGGGCGGGCAGAACACCGCCGCTGCGCCGGAGGCCGGGTCGTCCGTCGCCAAGGCGAACGTCGTCACCGTCACTGAGGGCCGCAAGAAGAACAAGAAGAAGAAAAAGAAGAAGAAGGGCGGCTTCTCGGCCGGGCTGGTCATCGGCCTGATCATCGGCATCGCGGCGCTCGTCATCATCGCGATGCTGTTGATGCGCCGGAACCGGAGCAGCGACTAACACCGGCGGGGCGTGCCCGGACGATCGTTCGGGCAGGCCTGCCGCGCGCCTGCCCGGACGATCGTCCGGGCACGCCTGCCGCACAGAATCATCACGGTTTGGCCGAATCCTCGCCCGGAAACTGACCAACCGCTTAGCATGTGGCTTCCTGTACGGGTGACGCCGGCCTCCAAAACGTCGGCGGTTGATCTCCGCGCTGCTGGAGGGCCCATGCACACCAGTCCCGTCCCCGTTCTCGCGGACACCTCTCCCCTCGACCTGTTCGACCATGCCTGCCGGCGCCTCCTGGAACGCGGCCAGGAGTTCACCGACACCGTGCTGGACAAGATCCGTACCGAGGTGCCGTACTACTCCGACCCCGTGCTCGCACCCTCCGACCTGCGGCGTTCCGTGGACACCGGCATACGTCACGCGCTCGAGGCCGCGCTCGATCCGGGCAGGATCGTGGACGTCGAGCGGTACACCAGGGAGCTCGGCATACGGCGCGCGGAGGAGGGCCGCCCCCTCGACGAGGTGCTGCACGCCTACCGTGTCGCAGGCTCTGAATGCTGGAGCGGGGTCATCAGCGCGGTGGAGCGGGACGGGGTCGGCGATGCGCGTCACCTGGTGCGCGTGGCCGAGGTGGTGTGGAAGCACAACGACCGCGACGCCGTCATGCTCGCCGACGCCTACCGGCAGGTCGCCAAGGGCGTCGCCAGCCGGCACACGGAACGAGTCCGGCTGATCCTCGCCGCGCTGCTGGAGAGCCGGAACGAACCCGAGTTCACCCGGGACGCGGCGGCGATGCTCGATCTGCCGCTCGACGGACGCTTCGCGGTGGCGGTGGTGAGGGCCATGCCACCGTACGGCCACGTTCCGGACGGCGTTCCTGACGTGCGCGGCATCCGGATCCTGCGCCAGGCGCGTGGGCAGTGCGATGTGCTCGTCGCCCACCTCGGCGACCATCCCCTGGACACGTTCGCCTCCGGTCTGGTTTCGGGCGCGGGCCTTCGTATCGGCATCAGCCCGGTCGTCCAGGGCCTCGACAGCCTGCCCCGGGCGCGCGACATGGCCGACCTCGCCGTCGACACATGCCGCTCCGACGGTGAGATCGCCCGGCTCGACTCCCGCCTGCCCGACGGGCTGCTCGTCTCGCGGCCCGACCTGTCCGCCGCACTGGCCCACCAGGTGCTGCGCCCCATGTACGACCTGGAACCCGCCGACCGCGACACTCTCTTCGACACCCTCCGTGTCTGGATCGAGAACGGCGGCTCCGCCGCCCAGGCCGCCCGGCACATGTACTGCCATCGCAACACCGTGCTCAACCGCCTGCGGCGCTTCGAGCAGATCACCGGGATGGTGCTGTCACGGCCCCGCGACCTGGTGCAGCTCACCCTCGCACTTGACGCGCACCTTCTGCTCGGACCGGGCGTCGCACTCGGCGCCGGCGGCGCCGCCCACGAGTGAATGGGCATCAGCACACTGATCTCGTAGCGCCATTGGGAGCGCGCAACGGCGCCTGCACTACGCATGGACGGGCCCTGTCGCGCGTGTTCTGGTGAGCCCCCAGCACGGGGAACTGCCCACGCCCGCCAGGAGACCGCCATGGCTTACGAGCACGCCCACTACCCGCATCAGCGGCCACGGCCGCCACGACCGGGCAGGTCCTTCGCCCTGGTCAACGGAGTGACCTTCCTCGTACATCTGGTGCTCGCCTGCTCCGCCGCCGACTTCATGGGCAGCCGTGTCCGGGGAGACACCACTGTCGGCGCGCTGGCACTCCTGCTCCAGGTTTCCCTCCTGCTGTGGACGGCGGCGCGGTACGACCGCCGCAAGGACGAACGCGCCCCGCACGAGCAGGACGTGGAGCAGTACTGATGAACAACATCCTGCTCGCCGCGCCCGGCCTCCTGGACACCGACACCCGCGCCCTGGTCCTCGCGGGCTTTCTGGCGTTCATCGTGCCCATCTTGTTCATCTGCGTTCTCAGCGCCCCTGAGAGAGACCGGGTCAACGACTTCTACACGGCCGGTCGCAGAATGCGTCCGCTGCGCGGGGCTCTCGTACTGTCCGGCGTATACCTGTCTGCGGCAACGGTGCTCGGCACCACGGGAAGCGTCGCGGTCTTCGGCTACGACGGCCTGTTCATTGCCCTGTGCACGGTGCTGTCGCTCGGCGTACTCCTTCTGCTCTCCACTCCCCTGCGCGAGCGCGTCGGCTACACCCTGGGAGACACCTTCGCCCTGCGGACCCCGGGGCCCGCCGTGAGGATCGCTGCCGCCGTCGTGACCTTGAGCGCCTGCGTGCCCTATCTGGTCGTGCAGCTCTCCGGTGCCGGAGTGACCACGACGACACTGCTGGGACTGTCCGGTCCGGGCGCCGAACAGACAGCCGTCGTCATGATCGGCCTGTTGGTCGTCTGCGCCACGGTGTTCGGCGGCATGCGTGGCACGGTCGTGATTCAAGTGATCAAGACGGTGGTGCTGCTCGGCGCGGCCCTCGCAGTGACTGCCGTCCTGCTCCATCGCTTTCACTGGAGCACCGACTCCCTGGTCGATGCCGCCGGACGGGGCAGCGGCCGTCCCGCCGGCTATATGCGTCCCGGCCTGCGGTTCGCGGGCAGCACCGACCCGGAAGGCACCCTCGACTTCATCGGCCTGATGATCACCATCGTGCTGGGAGTGGCGTGCCTGCCCCACGTCGCCCTGCAGCTCAACGCCGCTCCCGACGCGGCCACCGCGCGCCGCACGGTGCGCCACACCATCGGCATCGTCGGCGCTTTCTGCCTCACCACAGCGCTGATGGGCTTCGCCGCCGCCGCGTTGATCGGCGCCCCGGCGATCGTGGCCTCAGATCCGGGAGGCAACAGCACCCTGCTGCTGCTCACGAGCGAACTGGCGGGCGGCGCGTCCACCGACAAGGGCGGGGCAGTGCTCGTCGTCCTGGTTTCCTCCGCCATATTCCTCACCACGCTTGCCGTCGTAGCCAGCGTCACCCTGGCAGCCGCGGGGGCGATCGCGCACGACCTGTACACGCACGTCCTGCGCCGTGGACGCACAACCGAGGGCCGGGAGGTGGCCGCCGCACGCCTGGCGTCCGCCGGTATCGGAGTACTGAGCATCGGTCTGGCGGTCTGGGTCCAGGGGTGGAACGTCCTGTTCCTGTCGGCTCTCTCCCTGGCAGTGGCGGCCTCCTGCCTGCTCCCGGCGCTGGTGTACTCCCTGTTCTGGAGCGGCTACACGCGAACCGGACTGCTCTGGACCCTGTACGGAGGACTGTTCAGCGCCATCGGACTCCAGATCTCCGGCCCCGTCTTCTCAGGAAACGCCATGGCTCTCTTCCCGGACTGGCACCTCGACTGGTTCCCGCTCCAGACGGTCGTCCTCGTGTCGATGCCCGCGGCCTTCCTGCTCGGCCTGGTGGGCAGCGCCGTGGGAAAGCGGCGGGTGTCCGCGGTCCCGGAGCCTGCCGGGGCATGAGGTTCGCCCAGAACTCGACCGCAACGGCCGGAAACCCTCCTCGAAAGGCCGGCGCAACCTGCGAACACCCTTCCCTTGCACGGCAGTTCACGGCTCAATACGAGGGTTTGAGTACACCACTCCTGTCCCCCTCACCCACCCCGGGGAGCCGACGGCATGTGCAACGACGGACACACACACCACGCGATGGACAGACGCGGACTGCTCGTGACGGGAACCGCGGTGGCACTTACGTTGGGCACTGTGAGCTTCGCGAACGCCGCACCCAACGCCGACGGCCCGACCGCCGGCGAACCGACCAAGGTCGTACGCGGCACGCTGCCGCCCGGCTCCCCCGACTTCGTCTATCTGCCGGTCGAGGTCCCGAAGGGGGTACGCGAGATCCACGTCGCGTACACCTACGAGCGGCCCGTCGTCCCGCCCGGCACCCAGGGCAACGCACTCGACATCGGCATCTTCGACGAGCGCGGCACCGATCTGGGCGGGAAGGGCTTCCGCGGCTGGTCGGGCGGGGCGCGTACGGAGTTCTTCATCCGGGCGGACGAGGCGACGCCCGGCTATATCCCCGGTCCGGTGCGGGCCGGGACCTGGTACATCGCGCTGGGGCCGTACACGGTCTCGCCGCAGGGTCTTGCGTACGAGGTCTCGATCACGCTCCGGCTCGGCGAGCCCGGCACGACCCCCAAGCCGGTCTATCCGCCCGAACGGGCCAAGGGCCGCGGCCGTGCCTGGTACCGCGGGGACTGCCATCTGCACTCCTGGTACTCGGACGGCAAGCGCACCCCCGCCGAGATCGCGGCGCTCGCCCGGGCCGCCGGGCTCGACTTCATCAACACCTCCGAGCACAACACGCACTCCGCGCATCCCCACTGGGCCGACCAGGCGGGCGACGACCTGCTGATCCTCACCGGCGAGGAGGTCACCACGCGCAACGGTCATGTGGTGGCGCTCGGCACCGACCCCGGGACCTTCGTCGACTGGCGCTACCGGGCCAAGGACAACCGATTCGGCCACTACGCGCGCGAGATCAGGCGGGCGGGCGGCCTGGTCGTCCCGGCCCATCCGCACGCCACCTGCATCGGCTGCAACTGGAAGTTCGGGTTCGGCGAGGCGGACGCGGTGGAGGTGTGGAACGGCGCGTACACCCCCGACGACGAGGTCTCGCTTCAGGCCTGGGACAACACGCTGGTCGCCGCCGCGCGCTCGGGCAGGCGCTGGACCCCGGCGATGGGCAACAGCGACGCGCACCGCGACCCGGACCCGGTCGGCACCCCGCAGACGGTGGTGCTCGCCGAGGCCCTGACCCGCGAGGCGATTCTGGACGGCATCCGGGCCGGGCGCAGCTATGTCGCCGAGTCCAAGGCGGTCTCGCTCGCCTTCTCGGCGGCGGGCAGCCGCGGGCAGCACGCGGGCATCGGCGAACGGCTGCGGGTCGACGACGACAGCCCGGTGACGGTACGGCTGGAGGTGACCGGGGCGCCGGGCTGCTCGGTGCGCTTCGTCACCGACCAGGGTGTGCTGCACACGGTGGCGCTGCCGCCGGAGGGGGCGGGCACGGTGGTGTGGCGGACGACGCCCGAGTACGCGACGTATGTACGGGCGGAGGTCCGGCACGCGGTGGTGGTACCGGGGCTGCCCGGGCCGCTGGCGGCGTTCACCAACCCGATCTTCCTCGGAGGCTGACCCAGCCTCGAAATTCGGCGGAACGTTCGGAACGTATCGCCGGTTCGGCTCCTCTGTGGGGTGACGCAATCGCTCACCCAGGAGGCTGTGATGGAAACGAACCGGCGGACCGCCGCCCGCGCAGTGGCGGCCGTACTGACCGCCGACGGGCTGCTGCACCTGTTCTGGGCGACCGGCAGCCACTGGCCGGCCGCCGACCCGAAGGCCCTGTCGTACGCGGTGCTCGGCGCCGATGTGCCGTTCACGCCGCCCGTGCTTCTGCCGCTCGCCGCGCTGCTGTTCACGGCGGCGGGCCTGGTGACCGCGCGCGCCCGGCGCCGGGGCCGACTGCTCCAGGCGGCCACCGTTGCCGTTGCCTGCGGTACGGCACTGCGTGGACTGGTCGGTCTGGCCTGGGCCTTCGGGGTACGGGCGGGCCTCGACGAGGGCGCGGGAGACACCTTCTACTGGCTGAACCTGGCGCTCTACACTCCGCTGTGCCTGGCTCTGGCGGCCGCGGCGCTGCGCGTGGCGAGGGAGCGGAGTTGAATGACGACGATGTGGAGCGGCTGGTGCGCGCCGCCCAGCGCGGCGACACCATCGCGATGAACGGCCTGCTCGACGTCCTCACTCCGTACGCGGGCCGCATCTGCACCCCGATCGCCCTGGCCGACGGTCCGGACGCCGTCCAGGAGACACTGGTCGCCGTCTTCCGCGGGCTGCGTTCCCTGAAAGAACCGGCGGCGCTGTACGGATGGGTGCGGGCGATCGCCTGCCGGGAGGCGGTCCGGGTGGCCCGCAGGTCCGCCCGTTCCGTACCGGCCGATCTCACCACCCTTCCCCAGCGGGGCGATCCTCAACTCGCCGCGGACATCGGGGACGTACTGACCCGGCTCTCGCCCGAACACCGGGCGATCCTCGTCCTGCGGGACATCGAGGGCTTCGACGAACAGTCCGCGGCCGAACTGCTCGGCCTCCGCGTCGGCACCGTCAAATCCCGGCTGCACCGGGCCCGGGACTCCTTCAGGAAGGCGTGGTCGTCGTGACAACCGCCAACTGGCCGCCCGCCGCGGGCCTCGACCCGGTACGGCGGCTGTACGCACTGGCCGCGGGCGTCCCCGGCGCCACGATCACCGAGCGCGAGATCGAGGCGGACTATGCCGAGATCTGGCCGCTTCTCGCCGACCTGGACGGCGAACTCGCCCGCCTGGTCCCGGACATGCGCGGCCTGCGGGTGACCCGTATCGACGGCGACCGCGTGGAGGCGGTGGCGCAGAGCCGCCTCGGCATGCGGGCCCGCTTCGACGGCGTACTGCACCCGGGCTGGGTCTGGCTCCAGAGCCGCTTCATCCTGATGGGACTGGCGGCAACCCCGTGCGGCGAGGGCCGCACCCGGGTCGCGTTCACCGGCGGCATCCGCATCCCGGGCCGCGCGGCGCTGATCCCACTGGGGGTGGGGCGCGCGGGGCGCAGGGTGCTGAGGCGGCTGGAGAGGCGGGTGGGCGCGGGGCGGGCGGCGTGAACCGGCCCTGAACGCTCCTCGGTTCGCCAGGGTCAGAAGCCGTCCCTGCGCAGCCGCATCCACCGGCCGATCGCCGCCGGCACCACGTACACCAGGGCGAGCGAGCCGAGCATCAGGAAGAGCTGCAGGATGTCGAGCAGAGACCCGGCCAAGGTCTGGAACATCGACGCGTTGCCGTCACTGACCGTGGCGTACAGCAGGTCGCTGTCGTACCGGCCTGCCGCGTACCAGCCCTGCACCTCGAAGAAGGCCAGCGCCAGCCAGAAGATCTGGGTCAGCCGGAACCATCTGGCGATGTCGTCCCGGGCGCGGGACGACATCAGCCACACCGACAGGGCCGTCAGGGCCACCAAGGCGAGCAGTCGGATCCAGCCCATGACGGTGGGAAGCGCCAGCGCCATCAGGAGCGAGCAGCTGCCCAGCGGCACCACTCACACGCCTGTTGGGGACGGCGTGCTTCCTACCCCGGCCACACCACCGCCTGCAGCTCGCTGTACGCGTGCAGCGCGTACGAGCCCACATCCCGGCCCACCCCGCTCTTCTTGAACCCCCCGAACGGTGCCTCCATGTTCCGGCCGATCGTGTTCACCCCGACCCCGCCCGCCCGCAGTTCCCCGGCCACCCTGAACGCCCGTGCCACATCCCCCGACCAGACGTAGTCGATCAGGCCGTAGTCGCTGTCGTTCGCCAGCGCGACGCCCTCGTCCTCGTCGTCGAAGGGGACCACGACCACCACCGGGCCGAAGATCTCCTCCCGCACCACCCGCATGTCGTTCGTGCAGTCCGCGAAGAGCGTCGGGGCGACATAGAAGCCCTTCTCGTACGCAGGGCGCTCGCCGCCCGCGACCAGCCGAGCGCCTTCCTTCCTGCCCAGTTCGACGTACGACTCGACCCGGTCACGGTGGGCCGCCGAGATCACCGGGCCGACCACCGTGCCCTGCGCCGCCGGGTCGCCGACCTTCATATAGGTCAGATAGCCGGTCAGCTTCTCGACCAGGAGGTCGTAGATCCCGCGCTGCGCGATCACCCGCGTCGGCGCCGTACAGATCTGGCCGCTGTAGAAGGAGAATGTCGTGCCGATGCCCATCACCGCGGAATCCACGTCCGCGTCGTCGAAGACGAGCGCCGCGCCCTTGCCGCCCAGCTCCATCAGCTGGCGCTTCATCCCGCGGCCGCAGACCTCCGCGATGCGCTGTCCGACCGCCGTGGAGCCGGTGAAGCTGACCATGTCGACGTCCGGAGAGTCGACTGCGGCTTCGCCGACGGCCGGCGCGGAGCCGGTCAGCACGTTCACGACGCCGGGCGGCACGCCCGCCTCCGCCAGGGCCTCGGCCATCCTGTAGACGGACAGGGGGTCTTGCGGGGCGGGCTTCACGACGACCGTGTTGCCCATGGCGAGCGCGGGCGCGACCTTGCCCGCCGGGTTGGCCCAGGGGTTGTTGTACGAGGTGATGCAGGTGACGACGCCGACCGGGCGGCGTACGGCGAGCGCGCCGAAAACGCCCGCCCTGCCCATCGGCCCCGCGGCGTTGATCTGCGGGGGCAGCCCCTGCTCGACCGGCTCCAGAGCGCCCTTCGCGTACCGCCTGAAACGCGCCGCGCCCACCGCGACCTGCATACCGCGCGCGGTGGCGGTGGTCGCGCCGCTCTCGGCCCGGGCGAGAGCGGCATACGGCTCGGCCTCGCGCTGGATGACATCGGCGGCCGCGTCCAGAATCCGGGCGCGCTCCTCGGGTTTCGTACGCGACCAGGCGGTGAAGGCCTCGCGGGCGGCGGCGGCCGCCGCGTACACCTGCTCCCGGCTCGCCTCGGGCGCGAGCCCGACGACCTCCTCGGTGGCCGGGTTGACGACCTCGTAGTGCCCGCCGTCCGGCTCGACCCACTGCCCGCCGATGAACAGCTTCTGCGTCACTTCGTGCTCACTGTCCTCGTGTCACGGCCGGACCTGAGCACCGTGCCCGGTACCGCGCCCGTCACCTCGTCGTCCCGTATCGTCTCGACGCCGTTGACGCGGACCGACACGATCCCGATCGCCTTGGCGTCCAGGCGCGGGCTGTCGCCCGGCAGGTCGTGCACGAGCGTCGCGGGGCCCGCCTCGATCCTCTCGGGGTCGAAGAGCACGAGGTCCGCATGCCAGCCCTCCTGGATGCGGCCGCGTTCGCGCAGGCCAAAGAGGTGCGCCGGATCGTCGGTGAGCATCTTCACGGCCTCCTCTAGGCCGACGAGTCTGCGGCCGCGCAGACAGTCGCCGAGGAAGCGGGTGGTGTACGGGGCGCCGCACATGCGGTCCAGGTGCGCGCCCGCGTCGGAGCCGCCGAGCATGACGTCCTCGTGCTGCCAGGTCTGCTGGCGCAGCTCCCAGGAGGCGGGGTCGTTGTCGGTGGGCATGGGCCAAAGGACCGTTCGCAACCGGTCGTTGGCGCAGATCTCGACGAGGCAGTGGAAGGGGTCCTGGCCGCGCTCGGCGGCAATGTCCTTCACGACGCGCCCGCTCAGCCCCTCGTTCTCCGTGGAGTACGTGTCCCCGATGACGTAACGCCCGAAGTTCGCGAGGCGGCGGAAGACCCCGGCCTCCTTGCTGGCGGCACGGCGCAGCATCTCCTCCCGTACGGCCGGATCGCGCAGCTTCTCGATCCGCTCGGGTACGGGCAGGGCGAGGATCTCGCCCCAGCCCGGGATGAGGTTGAGTGCGCAGAAGGTGCCCAGCGACATGTTCATGGGGGTGAGGATCGGCATGGTCAGGGCGACGATGCGGCCACCGGACTTCCTCGCCCTCTCGCTCGCCAGGAGCTGGCGCGGCACGCGCTCGGGCACGGACGCGTCGATGGTCAGCACATTCCAGTTGAGGGGCCGTCCGGCCGCGGCGCTCATCTCGACGAAGAGGTCGATCTCCTCGTCGGCGAACTGGTCCAGGCAGCCCGCGACGATCGCTTCGAGCTGCGTGCCCTCGTGTTCGGCGACGGCCCGCGAGAGGGCCAGGAGCTCCGCCGGCTTCGCGTGGCGGGACGCGACCGGCTTTCCGTCGCCGTCCGAGTGCGTGGACGACTGGGTGGTGGAGAGCCCCCACGCACCCGCGTCCATCGCGTCGTGGAAGAGCCTGAGCATCTCGTCCAGCTGCTCGGGGGTGGGCTGCCCGCCGACGGCGTCGGGTCCCATGACATGCCTGCGCAGGGCGCAATGGCCCACCATGAAGCCCGCGTTGACGGCGATCCGGCCTTCCAGGGCGTCCAGATACTCGCCGAAGGTGTGCCAGTTCCAGGGTGCGCCCTCCTCCAGGGCGACCAGGGACATGCCCTCGACCTTGGACATCATGCGCCGGGTGTAGTCGGCGTCCTCGGGGCGGTCGGGGTTGAGAGGCGCGAGGGTGAAACCGCAGTTGCCGCCCGCGACGGTCGTCACGCCATGGTTCATGGAGGGGGTCGCGAACGGGTCCCAGAACAGCTGCGCGTCGTAGTGCGTGTGCGGGTCGACGAACCCGGGGGCGAGGATGAGCCCGGACGCGTCCTCGCTCGTCGTGGCCGCCTCGTCGACGGTCCCGGGGGCGGCGATGACGGCGATGCGCCCGTCGCGTATCCCGACGTCGGCGACGTACGCGGGCGCGCCCGTCCCGTCCACGACGGTCGCCGAGCGAATGAGGTGGTCGAGCATGACGGGTCCCTTCAGCACGTTTTTGTTCAGTTCAGGTTTGTTCCGTTCATGGCTCCGGCCGGGGCGCGTGCGGCAGGCCGCTGCCGACGGGCACCCGGCCGGAACCCGGGGACGGCGGTCCGGGAGGCCGCCGCCGTTCTGTGGGGGCGGGGTGGGGCTGTATCGATGGGCGGCTCCGCCGCGTGTGCCCGCCGCGGGCGTGCCGTCAGCCCGCCGACTGGCGGAAACGGGTCGTCCGGTGCACCGGGTCCGTGTCGATCTTCGGGATCACGTGCTCACCGATCAGCCGGATCGACTGCAGCGTGTCCTCCCGCGAGATCCCGATCGGCAGCCCGAACGACAACTGGTCCGCGCCCGCCTGCTCCCACCTCTTGCACTGGGTCAGGACCTCGTCCGGATCGCCGCAGATCAGCAGCTCCTCCGCGATGAGCAGCTCGATGATCTCCTCGTTGAACTCGGGCAGGGTCTCCGGCCACACCGGGAAGCCCTCGGGCCGCGGGAACGTGTCGTGGTAGCGGAAGACCAGCGACTGCAGATAGTGCAGGCCGCCGCCCGCCGCGATACGCACCGCTTCCTCGTGCGTCGGCGCGCAGATCGCGGTCGAGGTCACCATCACGTTGTCGTTGACGAAGTCGCCGACCGGCTCCGCCTCGATGATCGCCGTTTTGTACTGCTCCAGCACCCACTCCATGTCGGAGACCTTCTGGACGCTGAAGCCGAGAACGCCGAGGCCCTTCTTCGCCGCCATGGCGTACGACGGCGGCGACCCGGCGGCGTACCACATGGCGGGGTGCGACTTCCCGTACGGCTTCGGCAGGATCTTGCGCGGCGGCAGCGACCAGTGTTTGCCCTGGAAGCCGACGTACTCGTCCTGGAGCCACATCTTGGGGAACTCGGCGATGGTCTCTTCCCAAAGTTCCTTGGTGTAGTTCATATCGGTGACGCCCGGTATGAACCCCAGGATCTCGTGCGAGCCGGCCCCACGCCCCGACCCGAACTCGAAGCGCCCTTCGGAGAGATGGTCGAGCATCGTGACCTTCTCGGCGACCTTCACGGGGTGGTTCACGGGCGCCAGCGGGTTGAAGATGCCCGAGCCCAGATGGATCCGGTCCGTCGCGTGGGCGAGGTAGCCGAGGAACACATCGTTGGCCGACAGGTGGGAGTACTCCTCCAGGAAGTGGTGCTCGGAGGCCCAGGCGTACTTGAACCCGGACTTGTCCGCCTGGATGACGTACTCGGTCTCCTCCATCAGCGCCTTGTGTTCGGCGAGCGGGTCGGTCTCGGCGCGCTTGCCGACGTATCCCTGTACAAAGAGCCCGAATTCCAAGGGGGTTCACCACCGTCCTATGTTTCTGACGAACCGTCAGATCTGGATGTGCTCGACTGTTCCACCGCGGGGATGAGCCGTCAATAGCTGACGCATCGTCAGCACACGCAGGGCTCAGAACAGGCTCACGCCGGCCAGCCAGCCACCGTCGATGACGAACGGCTGCCCAGTGATGTACGAGGAGTCCTCGCTGCTCAGAAAGAGCGCCAGCCTCGCCACCTCCTCCGGCTGCCCGACCCGGCCGAGCGGCACGAGCTTCTGGTACAGCTCGCTCACCGCCGCCGGGTCCACGCCGTCCGGGTTGCTCATCGGAGTGTCCACCGCACCCGGGCAGACCGCGTTGACGCGGATCCCCTTGGCGGCCAGCTCCAGCGCGGCGACCCGGGTCAGGCCGAGGATCGCGTGCTTGGTCGCGGCGTACGCACCCACGCCCGCCATGCCCGTCAGGGCTGTGTACGAGGCGGTGTTGACGATCGTCCCGCCGCCGGCCGCCTCGATCTCGGGCGCGACAGTGCGTATGCCCAGGAAGCAGCCGATCTGATTGACCTGGATGATCTGCTGGAACTCCTCCA
Organism: Streptomyces sp. NPDC005408; assembly: GCF_040606445.1. NCBI lineage: Bacteria > Bacillati > Actinomycetota > Actinomycetes > Kitasatosporales > Streptomycetaceae > Streptomyces > Streptomyces sp. NPDC005408. The sequence goes on from NZ_JBEXEX010000002.1 coordinate 340,073, forward strand.
GCGGCGTGGACACCAGCTCGTTGAAGCGCAGGATGCCCGCGTTGTTGACCAGACCGTCGATCTTCCCGAACGCGTCCTTCGCGGCGGCGACGGCGGCGACCCAGTCGGCCTCCTGGCCGACGTCGAGGTGGACGTACACGGCGGTGCCCTCTCCCAGCTCTTTGGCCAGGGCCTCACCCTGGTCGTCGAGCACATCGGCGAGCACCACCCTGGCGCCCTCCCCCGCGAAGAGCCGCGCCTCCTGCTCGCCCTGTCCGCGCGCCGAGCCGGTGATCAGGACGACGCGTCCGTCGAGCTTTCCCATGCCACTCTCCTCAGTTCAGGTGCGGGGCCACGTCGGCGCCGAACGCCGCGATCTGGTCAGTGAGTTCGGTACGGCTCCGACTGCGGAACCGCACCTGGATCTGGTGCACGCCCATCGCGGCGTAGGCGCGCAGCGATTCGGCGATGGCCTCGGGCTTGCCGCTCACGGTGCGGCGTCCTACCTCCCAGTCCGCGTCCCCCACATACAGCGGCTCGGTGATCGCGCCGATCTCGATGGGTTCGCCGATGCCCGCCTCTTCGCGCAGGGCCTTGAGCCTGGCGATCTGGTCGGGGAGCTTCGTACGCGGATCGCCCTGGGGCAGCCAGCCGTCGCCCCGTACGGCGGCCCTGCGCACCGCGGCGGGCGAGGAGCCGCCGACCCAGAGGGGGATCCGGCGCTGGGCGGGCCTGGGCCGCTGCCCGAGCCCGCTGAAAGAGAAGCGCTCCCCGGCGAATTCGGGGTACTCCTCCTCGCCGAGCGCGGCCCTGAGCGCGTCGATCGTCTCGTCGAGTACGGGTCCGCGCGCGGCGAAGTCGACGCCGAGCGCATCGAATTCCTCCTGGACATGCCCCGCGCCGACCCCGAGGATCAGCCGCCCGCCGGAGAGATGGTCGAGGGTGGCGTACTGCTTGGCACTCACGAGCGGGTGCCGCAGCCCCACGACGGCGACATGGCTGAGCAGCAGCACGCGTTCGGTGATCCCGGCGAGGAAGGAGAGCGTGGCCACGGGGTCGTACCAGACGGTGGACATGGCATCCGCGAGCCGCCGCGGGATGGCGACGTGGTCACAGCTCGCGAGATATGCGAACCCGGCCCGGTCGGCGGCCCTGGCGATTTCGGCGAGATCCTCGGCGCCGGCGGCGGCCTCCCAGGACTCGGCGTAGATGGTGCTCTGCGACTGGACCGGGAGCTGCATTCCGTACGAGAGCTGCCCCTTGGGCAGTACCTGCACGTGCACCGTGCGCCTCCTCCGCCTTGACCTGACGAACCGTCACCTGGCCGGACGGGGCCCATCGTCGTACCTGACGACCCATCAGACAAGAGGTGCGCGGGCGGCAACCGGACTCAGCTCACGTCGAACCCCAGCGCGGTGGCGACGACGGCGGCCTGCTCCAGGTCGATCTTCGCGCCCGCGAGCTCGACGGTCAGCGGGTCGAGCGCGGAGATGTCGCTGCCGCGCAGATCGGCACCGATGAGCTTCGAACCGTGCAACAGGGCCCCCGACAGATCGACCCCCACGACGGTCGCCCCATCCAGCCGGGCGGCGGTGAGATCGGCCTCCCTCATCCGTACGCCGTCGAAGACCGCCTTGCGCAGATCGGCGCCGGGCAGCCCGACGTACGACCAGTCGCCGCCGGTCACCGAGATGAGGCTGAACGTGCACTGCTGGAAGAGACTTCCGACGGCCTTGCACTGCTCGAAGCGGGTGTCGAAGAAGGAGCACCGCTTGAAGGTGCAGTTGGTGAAGGCGGCGTTGGTGTGCCGGGAGGCGTTGAAGCGGACCCCGGAGAAGGTGCACTCGTCGAAGATGCCGCCGTCGTCGACGACCTCGGTCCAGTCGGTGTCGTAGAAGGTGTGGCGGGTGAATCTCTGCCCGGACAGATCGCGTCCGTACCAGTCCTCGTCCCTGATGACGAGGTCCTGGTCGGGGACGGGGGGCTCGTGCGAGAAAGGGTCGACATTGGCGCGCTCGCGTCGGATGGACATGCTTCCGATTGAACACCCGGCCACTGACAACGGCGCGCTTCAGCCGAGCAGGGCATAGACGGTGCTGGCCCGGGCCGCGGGCTCGTCCGCGCCCTCCGCCGTCATGGTGATGTCGGCGAAGGCCATGCGCTTGCCGAGCTTGGTGATCCGGGCGTCGACGAGCACGTCGGCGCCGAGGACGGCCCGCTGGAAGCTGGTGGACTGCTGGACGGTGGTCATCGGGCCGAACGCGCCGCGCGCTGCCGACACGGCGATCACGGTCGCGGTGTCCGCCGCGGCCATGAGGGCCTGCCCGGACATGCCACCGCCCTCGCGGGCCAGCCGGTCCGACCACGGGAGTCGCAGCACGGCATGCCGCTCCCCCGTCTCGACGACGGACAGACCGAGGTCGAGGACCCATGGGGCGAAGTTGTCGGCGAGGATCTTTTCGGCGGCGGCGGGGGTGAGTGTCATGGGGTGACGGTCCCCCACCCCGCCCCTCCCCGAAACTGGGGCTTCGCCCCAGACCCCGTGGGGGAAGGGGGGTTCGTGGGGGCTGCCGCCCCCACACCCCGGCTCCGCGGAGCTTCGCGCCGCCCAGACCGAGCGCGGACTGCCGCTCCCGGCGGGAAGGGCCCTGGGGGCTTACGCCCCCACGTCCCGGCTCCGCGGAGCTTCGCCGCCGCCCGGACTCAGCGCGGCCCACCGCTCCGGACGGGAAGGCTCATGGGGCTGACGCCGCCACACCCCCGATTCGCGGCAGCTTCGCGCCGCCCGGCGCGGCCCGCCCCTCGGGAGGGAAGGGCCCGTGGGGGCTGACGCACCCGCACAGCTCGCCCAACGGCCCAGCGCGGCTCAGGTCACCGGCCCGGCCACAGCCCCTCCGCCGTCAGGCCCAGCAGTTCGATCGCGTTGCCCCGCACGATCCTGTCCACCACGTCCGGCGGCAAGTGGCCCATCTGGGACTCGCCCACCTCCTTCGACTTCGGCCAGGTCGAGTCCGAGTGCGGGTAGTCCGTCTCGTACAGGACGTTCCCGACTCCGATCGCGTCCAGGTTCTTCAGCCCGAACGCGTCGTCGAAGAAGCAGCCGTACACATGCTCCGTGAAGAGCTCGGACGGCGGCCGGTGGACCTTGTCCGCCACTCCGCCCCAGCCGCGGTTCTCCTCCCAGACCACGTCCGCGCGCTCCAGGATGTACGGGATCCAGCCGATCTGGCCCTCCGCGTACATGATCTTCAGGCCCGGGAAGCGTTCGAACTTGCCGCTCATCAGCCAGTCGACCATCGAGAAGCAGCAGTTGGCGAAGGTGATCGTCGAGCCGACGGCAGGCGGCGCGTCCGCCGAGGTGGAGGGCATCTTCGAGGACGAGCCGATGTGCATCGCGATGACCGTGCCGGTCTCGTCGCAGGCCTGGAGGAAGGGGTCCCACTCGTCCGTGTGGACGGAGGGCAGCCCCAGGTGCGGGGGGATCTCCGAGAAGGCCACGGCCCGCACCCCGCGCGCCGCGTTGCGCCGGACCTCGGCCGCGGCCAGGTGCGCGTCCCAGAGCGGGATCAGGGTCAGCGGTATCAGGCGGCCCCGGGCGTCGGGGCCGCACCACTCCTCCACCATCCAGTCGTTGTACGCCCGCACCCCGAGCAGCCCCAGCTCGCGGTCCTTCGCCTCGGTGAAGGTCTGGCCGCAGAAGCGCGGGAAGGTCGGGAAGCAGAGCGCCGACTGGACGTGGTTGACGTCCATGTCGGCCAGGCGGTCCGGGACGCTGAAGGACCCCGTCCGCATCTGTTCGTACGTGATGACCTCGAGCTTGATCTCGTCGCGGTCGTAGCCGACGGCCGTGTCGAGGCGGGTCAGCGGCCGGTGCAGATCCTCGTACACCCACCAGTCGCCTATCGGCCCGTCGTCCCCCTGCGCGCCCATCACCGGGGCGAACTTGCCCCCCATGAAGGTCATTTCCTTCAGTGGCGCCCTGACGATGCGGGGGCCGATGTCCTGGTACTTCGACGGGAGCCGGTCCCGCCAGACGTTGGGGGGCTCAACCGTGTGGTCGTCCACCGAGATGATCTTCGGGAAGGTCTCCATGCGCTCCACCGTAGCGCCGATCTGACGATCCGTCAGCTAGCAGGAACCGCCCTCGCCAGTGCCACAGATCACTATACACCCAGTCTATACATCATGTGTATAGTCCGAGAGACACCCGGACCACATCCACCGAGGGGGATATCCGCCATGCCCGAAAACGGGAAGAAGTCCAAGGCCGCCGCCGCCGCGGCCGTCGTCGCCGCGCTGGTCATGACACTCGGCGGCTGTTCCATGGACACCACGTCGCCCGCCACCGCCAGGGACAGGGCGGGCTCGAACGCCAAGTCCCTGGTCGCCTCCGGCACCCCGAGCGTCGACTGCACGAAGGCCAAGTGCATCGCCCTGACCTTCGACGCCGGGCCCGGCAGGGACACCCCGCAACTACTGGACACCCTGAAGGAGAAGAAGGTCCACGCGACCTTCTTCCTGCTCGGCAAGAACCATGTGGTCAAGCACCCCGACCTCGTTCGCCGCATCGCCGACGAAGGCCATGAGGTGGCCAACCACACCTGGTCGCACCGCCGCCTCGACAAGCTCAGCGCCGACGAGATACGCGACGAGCTCTCCCGTACGCAGGACGCCATCGCGAAGATCACCGGCCACCGGCCCACCCTGATGCGTCCGCCGCAGGGCCGGATCAACGACGACGTCACCCAGGTCAGCCGGGAGCTCGGGCTCGCGCAGATCCTGTGGAGCGCCACCGCCAAGGACTTCTCCACCACCGACTCCGAGCTCATCAAGAGCCGGATACTCGAGCAGGCCGGGCGCGACGGAATCATCCTGCTGCACGACATATACGACGGAACCGTGCCGGCCGTCCCGGGGATCATCGACGAACTGAAGAGGCGCGGCTACACCTTTGTCACCGTGCCGGAGCTGCTCGCGCCCGGGAAGGCCAACCCGGGGGAGATCTACCGCCCTTGACGGGCTCGGTCCTTGACCGGGCCCAGCCCTTGACGAAGATCACATACGCAGAGCAGACGTCGCGGGTTAGCCGGGCGCCCGACCGGGGCAGGGGCGAGGTGGAGGTGCCCCGCTGCTGACGGGGCCGCCCCGAACAAGGCAGACTGTCGAGGGCGATTCCGGCAGTACGGGGGCAGGGGGCAGCTATGGACCGTGACAGCGGGCCACGCGTACCGGAGCAGCGCGCTCCGGCCCAACGCGGCGTCGTTGACCTGCGCTTCAGCGTGCTCGGCCCGGTACGCGCCTGGTGCAGCGGGGAGAGCCTGCCGTCAGGCTCGCCCCAGCAGCGCGCCCTGCTGGCCGCGCTGTTGCTGCGCGACGGCCGTACCGCGACCGCCTCCGAGCTGATCGATGCCATCTGGGGCGAGGACCCGCCGTCGCAGGCGCTCGCCGCCGTACGGACGTACGCCTCCCGGCTGCGCAAGGTCCTCTCCGCGGACGCGCTGATCAGCGAGTCCGGCGGCTATGCGATCCGCGCCCGCCGTGACTCCCTCGACCTCGCGGTGGCGCAGGAGTTGGCCACCGAGGCGGACAAGTCCCGCGCCGCCGGGGACCGAAGCCAGGCCCGCGCACTGATCAACAAATCGCTCGGTCTGTGGGACGGCGAGCCGCTGGCCAATGTGCCGGGGCCGTACGCCGAGAACCAGCGGGCCCGCCTGGAGGAGTGGCGGCTCCAGCTCCTGGAGACCCGGCTCGACCTCGACCTGGAGGTGGGCCACCACGCGGAGGCGGTCTCGGAGCTGACCGCGCTCACCGCCGCGCACCCGCTGCGCGAACGGCTGCGCGAACTGCTGATGCTGGCCCTGTACCGCAGCGGACGGCAGGCCGAGGCGCTCGCCGTGTACGCCGACACCCGCCGGCTGCTCGCCGATGAGCTGGGCGTCGACCCGCGCCCCGAACTCTCCCAGCTCCAGCAGCGCATCCTGCAGGCCGACGCGGAACTGGCCCGCCCGAGCGAGGAGCCCGCCCCGGCCCCTCAGGTCACGCGGCCCGCGCAACTGCCCGCCACTGTCCCGGATTTCACCGGACGCGTCTCCTTGGTACGCGAACTGGGCGACCAGCTCGCCACTGCCGAGGGCTCCGTCATGGCCGTCTCGGCGCTCGCGGGCATCGGCGGCGTCGGCAAGACGACGCTGGCGGTCCATGTGGCGCACGAGGCGCGGCCGCACTTCCCGGACGGTCAGCTGTACGTCGACCTCCAGGGTGCGGGCAACCGCGCCGCCGACCCCGAGACGGTGCTCGGCGCGTTCCTGCGGGCGCTCGGCACGGCGGACTCGGCCATCCCGGACACCCTGGACGAGCGGGCCGCGCTCTTCCGCTCCATGCTGGACGGCCTGCGCGTCCTGGTCCTCCTCGACAACGCGCGCGACGCCGCCCAGATCCGCCCGCTGCTGCCCGGCACCGCGGGCTGCGCGGCCCTGATCACCAGCCGCGTCCGGATGGTCGACCTGGCAGGCGCGCATCTCGTCGACCTGGACGTCATGTCGCCGGAGGAGGCCCTGCAGCTCTTCACCCGGATCGTGGGCAAGGAGCGGGTCACCTCCGAGCGGGAGGCGGCGCTCGATGTGGTCGCGGCCTGCGGGTTCCTGCCGCTCGCGATCCGTATCGCCGCCTCCCGGCTTGCGGCCCGCCGCACCTGGACCGTTTCGGTCCTGGCAGCCAAACTCGCCGACGAACGCCGCCGCCTGGACGAACTCCAGGCCGGAGACCTCGCCGTGAAGGCCACCTTCGAACTCGGCTACGGCCAGCTGGAACCCGCCCAGGCCCGCGCCTTCCGCCTCCTCGGCCTCGCCGACGGCCCCGACATCTCACTGGCCGCGGCCGCAGCGGTGCTCGGTCTGGCGGAGCAGGAGACGGAGGACCTGCTCGAAGCACTCGTGGACACCTCGCTCCTGGAGTCGGCGGCGCCCGGGAGGTACCGCTATCACGACCTCGTACGCCTCTACGCGCGTGCATGTGCTGGGGTCGCCCATGCCGAAGGCCAGGGGAAGGACGGCCAGTCGCCCCAAGGGGCCGAAGGCCCTGATGAGCGGGAGCTGGCGCTGTCGCGGCTGCTGGACTTCTATCTGTCGACGTCGGCGAAGGTGTACGCGATTGAGCGCCCGGGCGACCGTCTGGTGGACCACCTGGAGCCCACGGCATACCCGGGCCTGTCCTTCGCCGACGGGCACGAGGCGCAGGACTGGCTGTACGCCGAGGCGAACAGCCTGCTGGCGTGCGCACGGCAGTCCACCGGCGGCGACCGGCTGCGTCGGACGGTCGACCTGCTGTGGGCCGCCAAGGATCTGGCGGAGTCGGGCGCCAACTCCAAGCTGTACGAGGCCGTTGCCCTCTCGGCGCTGGACGCCGCGCGCGCCGCAGGCGACATCCGTACAGAAGGGCGTGTGCGGACGTCGCTGACCAACGTCCACCTGGTGGCGGGCCGTTACGCGGAAGCGGACGAGGAGGCCAAGCAGGCGGCCGTGCTCGCAACCTCCGCCGAGGACGTCGCGCCGATCTTCTGGTCGGACAACGACCGCGGCATCATCGCCTTCAACCAGGGGCGGCACGGCGAGGCCGAAGAGCATCTGCGCCGGGCGATCGAAAGCTCCCGCGCGGACCGGAACCGCCCGGGCGAGGCCAGCGCCGTCTGCAATCTCTCGCGTATCCAGCTCTCCATGGGCCGCACCTCGCAGGCCATCGCGCTCGCCGAGCAGGGCGTCGACATCTATGACCGCATAGGGCACACGCTGCGGCTCGGCAATGCGCGCTACGCCCTCGGGGTAGCGCTCACGCATGCCGGGCGCCACACCGAGGCACTGGAGCAGCTTCTCGACGCGCTGGAGAGCTTCGAGACGAACCGGCAGCGCCTGTGGGAGGGGACCACCCTCTTCCGTATCGCCCAGGCGCACCTCTCGGCCCGCCGCCCGGCGCGCGCCGCACAGCACGCGGAGCAGGCGCTCGCGATCGGCTGCATCGGCGGTGACCGTACCCGTGCCAACGTACTGACCACGCTGGGCAAGGCGCTGGACAGCCTGGGCCAGGCGGACCGCGCGCGTGCCTGCTGGCGCGAGGCACTTACCCTGCACGAGCAGTCGGGCGCCGCCGAGGCCGAAGAGGTACGTGGTCTGCTCGCCCCCCTCAGTGCGGCGTGAGGTCCGCCTGCCAGGACGTTCATCGAATGTTTATGCTCTTCCGACATGCTCCACTGCAGTCGATCCGTCGCGTCGGGGGGCAGGCGGATCCACCTGGGACCTACACCTCAGCGGGGGGTGAGTCGGTCCCCCGGCCTTCTGTCCGGTGACCCTCGGGGGAGTCTCCGGGCAGAAGGCCGCCTCCAGTTCACGTCGGGCAACCCTTTGGGGGACGGAAAAATGAGCAACACCGAGAAGAAGAAGCCGGAAGAGATCACCACGCTGGACAACCACACGCCGGCGCCGCCGATCGACGGACTCCTGGCGGACGGGCCTGCCACCGAGGCGCCCATCACCACCATGGACAACCACACGCCGGCGCCGCCGAAGCTCCTGGCCGACGGTGGGGCCACCACCCAGGACAACCACACGCCCGTCCCGCCGAAGGGCTGACTCGATTCCATAGGACGGGGTGCGGCCGCGGCGGCGCGGAGGGGAAGCCGCCGCGGCCGCTGCATGTCCGCGTCCGGGTGTTCGCCTGTTGTTTCAACTGGCCTGATTTCAATGGGCATTGACGCACAATCAGGCACTTCGGTCAGAGATGGTCTCCCCTCGGTCAATTCCAGAGCAAGCTTGCCTCAAACGGTGCGCGACCGATCGATGGCGGTGTGTACTGTGCGGATCCCCGACCAGCCAGGAGACCGAGCATGACCGCGTCCACCCCCGTGGCCCTCGACCCGTTCGGCGCCGACATCCCCGCGGAGAGCGCCCGGCTGCGTGCCCTCGGCCCAGTGGTGCCCGTCGAACTGCCCGGCGGCATCCCCGCCTGGGCGCCCACCCGATACGACACCCTCAAGACCCTGATCATGGACTCCCGGGTCAGCAAGGATCCGCGCAAGCACTGGTCACTGTTCCCCGAGATCGGCGAACACCCCTCCTGGGGCTGGATCCTGGGCTGGGTGGGCGTGATCAACATGCTCTCCACCTACGGCCCCGACCACACCCGGCTGCGCAAGCTCGTCGCACCCAGCTTCACGGCCCGGCGTACGGAGTCGATGCGCACCCGCGTCGAGGAGATCACCGCCGAGCTCCTGTCGGCCATGGAGGCGTCGGGCGCCTCCGGTGAACCGGTCGATCTGAAGGCCGGGTTCGCCTACCCGCTGCCGATGCGGGTGATCTGCGAACTGTTCGGCGTCCCGGACCACTTGGTCGGGGACACCGGCCGGCTGATTGCCGCCATCATGGACACCAGTGACCCCAGCCCTGAGCATGCGGAGTTCGTCCTGGAGCAGATCGGCAGCGTGCTCGGCCGGCTCATCGCGTACAAGACCGAGCGCCCCGGCGACGACATGACCACCGAGCTCATCAAGGTCCGCGACGAGGAGGGCGACCGGCTCAGCGACGAGGAGCTGCTCCACACGCTGCTGCTGGTCATCGGCGCGGGGTATGAGACGACGGTCAACCTCATCGGCAACGGCGTCGTCGCGCTGCTGTCGCACCCCGACCAGCTCGCCGCCGTACGCTCCGGCGAGACCGGCTGGGACGAGGTGATCGAGGAGGTGCTGCGGGTCCACCCCTCCATCGCCACCCTGCCGCTGCGTTTCGCCGTCACCGACATCACGGTCGACGGCGTGACGATCCCGGCGGGGGATGCGATCGTGACGACGTACGCGGCCGCGGGGCTCGACCCCGCGCACTACGGCGAGGACTCCACGGAGTTCAACGCGGCCCGCGGCACGGACGACCACCTGGCATTCGGCATCGGCGTCCACCGGTGCATCGGCGCTCCGCTGGCCCGGATGGAGGCGATGACGGCGCTCCCGGCGCTGTTCGAGCGCTTCCCGGACCTCGAGCTGGCGGCGAAGCCGGAGGAACTGCGGCAGGTGCCGTCGTTCATCGCGCTGGGCTGGCAGGAAATCCCGGTGCGGCTCGGGGGGTAGCGGCTCCGCCCCGGACCCCGCGCCTCAAACGCCGGCGGGACTGGATGTGCGGCTCGGCCGCACATCCAGCCCCCGCGCAGCGGCCCCGCCGTCAGGCTCCCGCCCGCGCCCGCAGCTCCCGCTTCAGGACCTTCCCGCTGGCGTTCCGCGGCAACTCCGCCACGAACTCCACCTCCCTCGGCACCTTGTAGTTCGCCATCTCCCGCCGCGACCACGCGATCAGATCGTCCGCCGTGAGCGTCGCCCCCCGGTGGCGTACCGCGTACGCCTTGCCCACCTCGCCCAGCCGGGCGTCCGGTATCCCGATCACCGCGATGTCCGCGATGTCCGGGTGCAGGCCCAGCAGTTGCTCGATCTCTGCCGGGTACGCGTTGAAGCCGCCGACGATGAACATGTCCTTGATCCGGTCGGTGATACGGAGATTGCCGCCCTCGTCCAGAACCCCCACGTCCCCCGTGCGCAGCCAGCCGTCCTCCGCGATCGCCGTCGCCGTCTCCTGCGGGTCCTCGAAGTAGCCCTGCATCACGTTGTGCCCGCGCACCAGGACCTCGCCGGGCTCGCCGGTGTCCGCCAGCACGCGGACCTCGGTGCCGGGGATCGCGCGGCCCGAGGTCGTCGCGATCGTCTCCGGGGCGTCGCCGCGGCGGCACATGGTGACGATGCCGCTCGCCTCGGAGAGGCCGTACGCGGTCAGGACGGTGTCGATGTGCAGTTCGTTGCGCAGCCGCTCGACCAGCTGGAGCGGCACGACCGCCGCGCCGGTGACGACCAGCCGGAGCGCGGTCAGATCGTGCTGGTCGCGTGCCTGATGGTCGAGCAGGGACTGGTGCAGCGTCGGCGGGCCCGGCAGTACCGAGATGCGTTCGGAGGCGATGTTCGCCAGCACCGTGTCGACGTTGAAGACGGGCTGCGGCACCATCGTGGCGCCCCGCGTCAGGCAGGCGATGATGCCGGCCTTGTAGCCGAAGGTGTGGAAGAAGGGGTTCACGATCAGATAGCGGTCGCCCTCGCGCAGTCCGGCGAGCTCGCTCCACACGTCGTAGCAGCGCAGCGTCTGCGCGTGGGTGATGACGGCGCCCTTGGGGCGGCCGGTGGTGCCCGAGGTGAAGATGATGTCGGAAGGGGCCGACGACTCGATCGAGTCCGCGCGGGTGCGTACCTCTGCCGCCGTGACACCGTCGCCGCCCGCCAGGAAGTCCTTCCAGGTGCGGTAGTCCTCGGGGGCGCTGTCGGCGAGGACCACCACCTGCTCCAGATGCGGCAGGTCCACCTCCGCGCGCCGTAGGGACGCGACGTACGAGGTGCCGAGGAAGGTGCCCGTGACGAAGAGCAGTCTGGCGCGGCTGCGCTGGAGTACGTACGCGGCTTCCGTGCCCTTGAAGCGGGTGTTCAGCGGCACCAGCACCGCCCCGGCCGTCACCGCGCCGAGCGCCGAGACGATCCAGTCGAGGGTGTTGGGCGCCCAGATGGCGACCCGGTCGCCAGGTTCGACGCCGGAGGCCATGCACGCGGCAGCGGCCCGTTCGACGCGTTCGCCCAGTTCGGCGTACGAGACGCGGGTGGTGCGGCCCTCGACGACGGCCTCCCGCTGCCCGTACCGTTCGGCAGAACTCCGCACCAGCTTCGGGATGGTGCCCCACTCCAGGTCCCCGCGCATCTCAAGCCCTCCCACCGCAGTCCCGCCAGTAGCCGACCAGTAGCTGACTACCCGTCAGATTAGCTGTACTCTCCCCCTCATGGCGAGCCTCAAGGACGCAGCCGCGATAGCCGGGATCGGACAGACGGCCTTCGCGAAACAACTCCCCGAATCCGAGAAGACCCTGGCCTGCCGGGCCATCCTCGCCGCGCTCGACGACGCGGGGATCGACCCGTCCGAGGTCGACGGCTTCGCCTCGTACACGATGGAGGAGACGGACGAGGTCGAGATCGCGAAGTCCATCGGCGCCGGTGACGTGACCTTCTTCTCCAAGGCGGGCTACGGCGGCGGCGGTTCGTGCGCGACCGTCGCCCATCTCGCCGGGGCCGTCGCTACGGGACAGGCGAGCGTGGGAGTCGCCTGGCGCTCCCGGAAGAGGGGCTCGGGACCCCGCCCCTGGAAGAACACCGCCGTTCAGCTCCCCACCCCCGCCCAGTGGACCCGGCCCTTCGGACTGCTGCGGCCCGCCGACGAGATCGGCATGCTCGCGCGGCGCTACATGCACGAGTACGGCGCCACCCGCGACCACCTCTTCAATGTCGCCCTCGCCTGCCGCAACCGCGCCAACCAGAACCCCGCCGCCGTGATGTACGAACGGCCGCTGACCCGCGACATGTATATGACCTCGCGCTGGATCAGCGAGCCGCTCTGCCTCTTCGACAACTGCCTTGAGACGGACGGCGCCCTGGCCTGCGTCATCGTCAGTGCCGAGCGCGCCCGTGACTGCCGGCAGAGACCCGTGTACGTCCACTCCGTCGCCCAGGGCCTGCCCGCCCAGCACCACGGCATGGTCAACTACTGGAACGACGACCCGCTCACCGGGCCCGCCTGGACGGCCGCCCGGCAGCTGTGGAAGCAGGCCGACTTCGGCCCGCACGACGTCGATGTGGCGCAGATCTACGACGCGTTCACCCCGCTCATCCCGCTCTCGCTGGAGGGCTACGGCTTCTGCGGCCGGGGCGAGGGCGCGGCCTTCACCGAGGGCGGCGCCCTCGAGATCGGCGGCCGGCTGCCGCTCAACACCGGCGGCGGCGGGCTCTCCGAGGCGTACGTCCACGGCTTCAACCTCATCAACGAGGGCGTGAAGCAGCTGCGCGGCACCTCCACCGCGCAGGTCCCGGACGCCGCGACCTGCCTGGTCACGGCGGGCGAGGGAGTGCCCACCTCCGCGATTCTCCTGAGGAGTTGAGATGCTGACACCTCTCGTCGACCCGGACGGCGCACCGTTCTGGGAGTACGCGGCGCAGGGCGAACTCCGCGTCCAGGCATGTGCCGGTCCGGACTGCGGGGAACTGCGCTTCCCGCCGCGGCCCTGCTGCCCGCACTGCCGGTCCTTCGACAGCGAGTGGCGCAGGATGAGCGGGCGCGGCCGTATCTGGTCCTACGTCGTGCCCCATCCGCCGCTGCTGCCCGCGTACGCGGCCCAGGCCCCGTACAACGCGGTTGTCGTCGAGCTCCTGGACGCGCCCCGGATCCGTCTCGTGGGCAACGTGGTCGCGGCGCCGGACGCCCCGCTGAACTCCGTCGACCCGGCGCGGCTGCGGATCGGCGCCGGGGTGAAGGTGGCGTTCACGCTGCTCGACGACATCACCGTCCCGCGCTGGCTGCTGGAGCGGACATGAGCATCCGCGTCGAGGCGATGAAGGAGACGGGCGTCGCGCTCGTCACTCTGGACCGGCCCGCGAGACACAACGCGATCGACTTGGAGACGGCGAGCGAACTGGCCCAGGTCTGGCGTGAGTTCCGCTTCGACGACACGGTACGGGCGGGGGTGCTGACGGGCGCAGGCGGCAAGGCCTTCTGCACCGGCATCGACCGCTCGGTGGACGTCCCGCAGCCCTCGTCCCCGTACTCGATCGACGATCCGCTGATCGCGATCGGCCCGAAGGCGAACGACCTGTGGAAACCGGTGATCTCGGCGGTGGAGGGGATGGCGTGCGGCGGGGCCTTCTATCTGCTCGGCGAGAGCGAGTTCGTGGTGGCCTCGCGGGAGGCGACGTTCTTCGATCCGCATACGACGTACGGCATGGTCAGCGCGTACGAGACGGTCTACCTGGCGCAGCGGATGCCGTACGGCGAGGTGGCGCGGATGGCGCTTATGGGGACGGCGGAGCGGACGTCGGCGCGGCGGGCGTACGAGACGGGGCTGGTGTCGGAACTCACCGAGCCGGGCGAGGCGGTCGACGCCGCGCTCGCCTGCGCCCGGACCATCGCGTCGTACCCGACGGAGGCGGTGCAGGGGACGGTGCGGGCGGTGTGGTCGGCGCGGGAGGGTGCGCGGGGGCAGGCACTGGCGCTGGCGCCGCACCTGATTGCGCTGGGGAACCTGCCGCCGGAGCAGCAGGCGGAGCTTTTTGAAGGTGGGCGGGGACGGGGCGGGTTCAGGCTGCGGTAGCCCCCACCCCGCCCTCCCCCGGACTCCGTCCGGGAGACCCCCCAACCTCCCGCGCCTCAAACGCCGGCGGGGCTGGATGTGCGGGCGGGGTGGGGAACAAGCCCGCCGCAGGCTCGGGGGGCCGGGGGCGGAGCCCCCGGGGTGGGCCCGAGCCCGTCAGCTCGCGGTGCGGGTCGCGCTGATGACCTCGCACTTCTTGTACTCCGAGCCGTCCCCCGACCCGGTGTACGCCGTGCTCGCGTTCCCCGCCGCCGACGCCCCCGGCGCGACCTTCAGGTCCTCGACCTTGGCGATCGCGAGGTTGACCTTCGTGTCGCCGAGGTCGCCCTTGAACTGGAGGCTCACGTCGTAGTCGTAGGTGAGCGAGTCATTGTTGGTGACCGTGATCTTCGCGGTGAGGTTCTTGCCGGACGCGTCGAGCCCGCACTTGTCGATCTTGACATCGCGCTCGGCCCGGTAACCGCTGGAACTGCTGGACCCGCCGGACAGGGATCCGGTCGAACCGCCGGACGTGGTCGTGTCGTTGTCGTGCCTGCTGCCGCTGGAGTGGCTGCTACCGCCTCCGCAGCTGCCGCCGTGGGAGCCGCGGGCTCCGGTCAGGGCGACGATTGCGATACCGAAGACGGCAATGGCGCGGACATGACGAATCTTCACGTTTCAACCCCCGTTGAAAGGTAAGTAGATGGGCTCGATTTGACGAGCGCACGTCACCCTAGCAGCGCTTGATCGACTCACTGAACGGTCAACGGCTCGTTCTCGTCCGGCTCCGGGCGCGTACGCCCGCTCATCACAGCCGCCGCCACAAGCAGCAGCACCCCGCCCCCCAGAGCGCATGCGACCCCGTCGCCGAGACCGCCTCGTGCGCCCCCGGCGGTGAGGGTGCCCGCCGCCTGGCCCTGGCGGACCATCCACAGGACCGTGAAACCGAGCACGATCACCCCGGAGAACGCGACCAGCAGCCGCGAGCGCAGGACAAGGCCGATCAGGGTCACCAGAGCCGCAAAGGCGAGAGGCAGCAGGATCGAGCCCGCGAGTTCGGCCTCGACGTCCGTGATGCCGTTGAACAGGTCCTGGACGCGGTAGTCGCGCCCGTGACGGCCGTCGTACCAGTCACGGAAGGGGCTCCATACGGCGGCCGTCGCTCCGATGAGAGCGAGGATCGAGCCGATGATGTTGCGGGTCATCGCCGGCCCTCCCTGCGCCGCTCCCGGTCACGACGCTACGCCCGGACCGTGCGCGTCGCCATCGGGGACGGAGCAGGTCAGCCCGGGGCCCCGCGGCCCGTCGCCGTGCCCTTGACCGCGTCCAGCGCGTACACACAGCGGTCCTTGCTGCACGCGTACACGACACCGTCCTGTGCCACCGGGGAGCCGGTGATCTCGCCGCCCGTCGCGAGCTTCCAGCGGAGCTGGCCGCCGCTCGCGTCCAGGGTGTAGAGCACATGGTCCGCAGAACCGAAGTGGACCCTGCCGTCCGCGACGACCGGTGCGCCGATGACCTCGCCGCCCGCGGCGAAGCGCCACATCGGGGTGCCCGTGACGGCGTCCAGGGTGTAGAGCGCGCTGCCGCTGCCGACATGGATGTTGCCGCCCGCGACCAGGACCGGCTCGATGGACTGGCGCGATTCGGTGGCGATGCGCCAGCGGTCCTTGCCGGTCGTGGCGTCCAGGGCGTACACCGTGCCGAGGTAGTCGGCGAGATAGACGCCGCCGCCCGTCACGGCCGGGCCCGGGGCGAAGACCGGGGGCGAGAGGAAGACGGCGGGGGACTCGAAGCGCCAGCGGACCAGACCGTTGGCGATGTCGATGGCGAGCACACGGGTGCCTGCCGCGACGTAGACATAGCCGTCGGACGCGGGATGCACGCGGACGGGCACATTGCCGCAGGACGCCGCGTCGCCGACGGGGTACGACCAGCGCTCGACACCCGTACGGGCCTCCAGCGCGCGCAGCCTCGCGTCCCTCCACACGTACACCGTGTCGTCGAAGATCGCGGGCCCGGCCTCCGGGGTCTCGAAGTCCGTCTGGGCCCCGGTGGTCTCCCACAGCTTCTCGCCGTTGGACGCCTCCCATGCCTGTACGCCGCCGCCGCGCGTGCCGGTGAGGACGGTGCCGCGGTCGGCCTTGAGGGAGTACACCCAGGCGTCGGTCTGGAGCCGCCAGCGCTCCTGGCCGCTCGCCGCGTCGAGGGCGTACAGCGAAGGGCCGTCGGAGGCGTGGATACGGCCCGCGGCGACTGCCATCGCCCAGGCCACGTCCTTGGTCTTGAACTGGCGGCGGCCGCTGCCCACGTCCAGCGCGTGCACCTCGAAGGAGGTGACGTACAGCAGACCCGCGGACACCACGGGAGTGCCCCAGACGTCGTTCGACATCCGGAAGCGCCACGGGCGCCAGTGTCCGGCGGCACCGTCCGGGGGCGAGGAGGGCGGCGGCACCGGCGCCTGGACAGGGGCCGGGCCCGGCGAGACGACGGCAGCGGGCTCGGCGCCGTTCAGTCCGCCGGGCGGGCGGATCCAGCCGGTCGCGGGACCGGCCTCGGCGACCGCGCCACGGCCCGCGTCGGCGACCCGGGGGCCGGGGCCGATCGGGACCTTGGAGCCGGGCAGCCGTACGGGTCCGGCGGCCGCGGGCACGGGGGCGGGGGCGGGAGCCGAAACGGGAGAGGGCGCGGCCTGTCCCGTACGCGGGTCGCTGCCGCCGCGCCAGGCGGAGTCCCAGTCGGCGCCCTGACGGGGCGGCGCCTGGGGGGCCGGAGGGGTGGGCTCGACGGGGCGCTGGGCGGGGGCCGGGGGCGCGGGCCGCCCGCCGCGGCGCTGCTCGATCATCGCGGTGGCCCGCGAGGGCAGCCAGGCCGACGCGGTCCCGCTGTCGTCGCTGCCGGAGGAGAACAGATGGGGCGCGAGCTGGGCCTGCAGATCCTCGGGCGTGGGCCGCAGCCCGGCCTCCATCCCCATACAGGACTCGATCAGCGGCCGGAGTTCGTCCGGAAGGCCCTGCAGGTCAGGGCCCTCGCGCAGCAGCATGAAGACGGTCTCGACCGGGTTCGCGCCGTGGAAGGGGGCGTGGCCGGTCGCGGCGAAGACGAGAGTGGAGCCGAGCGAGAACACATCGCTCGCGCCGGTCACGCTGCGCGAGTCGCGCGCCTGCTCCGGCGACATGTACGCAGGGGTGCCCACGGCGACATTGGTCATGGTCAGCCGGGTGTTGGAGACGCCGGATGCGATACCGAAGTCGATGACGCGCGGCCCGTCCTCCACGACCAGGACGTTCGAGGGCTTGAGGTCGCGGTGGACAAGGCCGGCGCCATGGATGGACTGAAGCGCTTCGGCGACCCCGGCCGCGAGCCAGCGGACCGCCTGGGCCGGCATCGGCCCGCACTCATTCACTATTTCTTCGAGGGAGGGGGCAGGCACATACGCGGTGGCCAGCCAGGGCACGGCCGCCCGCGGGTCGGCGTCCACGACGGCTGCCGTATAGAAACCGCTGACGGCCCGCGCCGCCTCCACCTCACGGGTGAAGCGGACGCGGAACAGCTGGTCCTCGGCGAGCTCGGTACGCACCGTCTTGATCGCCACCCGGCGACCGGACGCCGACCGGGCGAGATACACCAGTCCCATGCCGCCGGCACCGAGCCGGCCCAGCACCTCGAACGGACCGATCCGTCTCGGGTCATGCTGCGTCAGCTGCTCCATCACTTGCCTGCCACCTCCCCGTACGGGCCCCAGAAGAAATGGAGCCCGTCACATACAGCCCCGTGCAGCGTCTCACCACCGAGCCCTCAGCGGTGCGCACCCTGATTCTTCCTGTCGGAGGCGGCGGTTGCGAACCCGGGGGCGGATCGGGGTGTCTCACCCGGATTCGGGCACGGAACGGGGGGTGGAGTGGCTCATTCAGGGGCTGGAGTGGCTCAGCGCGCCTCCAGGCGTCCGGTGGCGCGCAGGGAGCCTCCGCAGGAGATCGAGTCGCTTGCGTCGCCGGTGTGCCAGGCCCCGTACAGGGTGGTGACCCGGACCGGCCACTTCGGGCTGCTCACGTCGTCGCAGTCGACGACGAGACGCCAGGTGTAGGAGGAGCCGCTGTAGCAATTGGCGGAGGCGGAGTTGCCGCTGCCGGCGAGGTTGCAGGGGAGACGGGCGGCGGATGCGGGGGTCGCGGTGAGCAGTCCGGCGGCGACGGCGGCGCAGGCGGCGAGCCCAAGCGCGGTACGGGTATGGAACACGGGGGTCCTTTCACGGTGTGGGGACCACCACTATGGATCAGCACACGCGCTTAGGTCTAGACCATTGTCCGCCTCAACTCCCTTAATTTCAGGCCGCTTTCAAGTTTCCTTCAGGCGGCCTTCGGCTCCGCCAGCACGGCGAACGTCGCGCCCTGGTTGTCGGCGAGCACGGCGATGCGCCCGTACGGAATGTCGAAGGGCGGGGCCTGGACCCGGCCGCCGAGATGCGTGACGGTCGCGACGGCGTCGTCGCAGTCATCGACGCAGAAGTAGATGAGGAAGTGGCCCGGCATCTCGGCGGGGAAGGCGTCCGTGATCACACTGCGGCCGCCGATCGCGGTGTCCTCGCCGGGCTCGGACCCGGCGGGCGACCACATCCGGAAGTCGACGGAGGCATCGGGCAGGTCGGTCCCCTGGAAGCCGAACACCGACTCGTAGAAGGGGTCGACCCGCTCCGGGTCCCGGGTGTACACCTCGGCCCAGCAGAAGGAGCCGGACTCGCCCTGCTTCTCGAAGCCGTCCCTGTCGCCCGCCTGCCAGAGCCCGAAGACCGCCCCGCCGGGGTCCGCGGCGACGCTGACCGTCGCGGATGTGCCGACCGGCTGGCGGTCGCTGATCACCTGGCCGCCCGCGTCCCTGATCTTCCGGCCGAGCGCCGCGGCGTCGCCGGTGGCGAAGTAGACGCCCCAGACGGTGGGCATCCGGCCGTCGGTCTTGGGCACGAGGGCGGCAACCAGCTTCCCGTCACTGAGGGCGTCGACCTGCGGGCTGCCGTCGGCCTGACGGAACGTCCAGCCGAACAGCTCGCCGTAGAAGCGCTTGCCCGCCTCGACATCGGGGAGCGCTGCGTCCACCCAGCACGGCGTGCCCTCTGGGAATGCGGCCATGGACCTGGTTCCTTCCCTGCGCGGGATGCGGGGGGTGTGGTGCCCGTCACACTCAAGCTAACGGCGCAGGCCGCGGGCCGCAGGGAATCAGGTCGAGCATTTGCCTTATTGTCCGGACAATGCGCCATGTCGGCGGCCGAGAATCGTTGAGTTGTCCACGGAAGTTATCCACAGGCTGTTGATAAGACTATTGGTGCACCCCATTTGCAGTCGGCCGAATCGCGCGCCGATCACCCCTCGGTAAGCTGACGGCATGACAGGACAAGTACGCACCGTCGACGGCCGAGTGGCCGGACGACGCGGACAGGCGACGCGGCAGAAGCTGCTCGACTGCCTCAGCGAGATGCTCAGCTCCTCGCCGTACCGGGACGTCAAAGTCATCGACGTGGCCCGGAAGGCGGGCACGTCCCCCGCGACCTTCTACCAGTACTTCCCGGACGTCGAGGGCGCGGTCCTCGAGATCGCCGAGGAAATGGCCAAGGAGGGCGCCGGGTTGACCGAACTGGTCTCCGGCCGCTCCTGGGTAGGCAAGGCGGGCTGGCAGACGTCGGAGGAACTGGTCGAGGGCTTCCTCGACTTCTGGCGCCGCCACGACGCGATTCTCCGGGTGGTGGATCTGGGAGCCGCGGAGGGCGACAAACGGTTCTACAAGATCCGCATGAAGATCCTGAACTCCGTCACCAACTCCCTTACGGACGCGGTGAAGGACCTCCAGTCCAAGGGCAAGGTCGACAAGGACATCAGCCCGGCGGCGATGGCCGGATCGCTGGTGGCGATGCTCGCGGCGGTGGCGTCGCACCAGAAGGGCTTCACGACCTGGGGCGTGAAACAGGCAGAACTGAAGCCGAATCTGGCGCTGTTGGTCCACTTGGGCATTACGGGCAAGAAGCCGACGAAGTAGCCCGCGCGGTGTGCTGAGTCCTGTCACGCCGACGGCGGCCCCCTGAGGGGGGCGCCGTCGGCTTTTTGCTCCCGCGCGCCTCGCGCCTCGCGCCTACCGCCTCGTCAGGCGGAACAGGCGGATCTCCCTCGTCACCCTCGACTGGTACGTCGCGTACGGCGGCCAGAACGTCAGCGCCTCCCCCCACACCGCCTCCCGCTCCTCGCCCTCCAGCAGACGCGCGGCGACGGGGATGTCCTGGCCCTTCCAGTTCACCTCCGCCTCCGGGTGTTTGAGCAGGTTCGCCGTCCACGACGGGTGGCCCTCGCGGCCGAAGTTGGAGCCGATCAGGATCCAGCCGTCCCCCGACGGCATGCACGCCAGCGGGGTGACCCTCGGCAGGCCGCTCTTCGCGCCGCGGGCCGTGAGGATGACACCTGGGAGCATCTGGGCGCTCAGCAGCACCTTGCCGCGCGTCAGACGGTGGACCGTGCGGTCCATCGCCGGGATGAAGTGCGGCGCGATCTTCGCGAAGGCGCGCGTGGACGAGACCTTCTGGATGAGCCGGACGCCGGGGGCCATCAGACCGTCACCGCCGGCCGCACGGCGAACAGCCCTGCCCGTTCGGCCGCATGCGCGCGCAGCCGGTGGACCGGGCCGAAGAGCAGCTCGTCCGCGGCCGCCCGTTTGAAGTAGAGGTGCGCCTCGTGCTCCCAGGTGAAGCCGATGCCGCCGTGCAGCTGGACCGCCTCCCCCGTCACCACCCGCAGCGCCTCCAGGCACTGGGCCAGCGCAAGGCCGCCCTCGGACGGGTCCCAGGCCGCGTAGTACGCCGCCGAGCGCGCCGCCTGGACACGTACATACAGGTCGGCCAGCCGGTGCTTGACCGCCTGGAAGGAGCCGATCGCCCGGCCGAACTGCTCGCGGGCGCGGACGTACTCCACCGTCCGGTCCAGCGCGCTCGCCGCCGAGCCGACCGCCTCCGCCGCCAGCAGGGCCGCCGCCCCCGCCCCCACGGCCGCCAGCGCCCCCGGCACGTCCGCCGCATCGTTCTCGCCCAGCAACTGGGCCGCGCAGTCCCGCAGTTCGATACGGGCCTGCGACCGCGTCTCGTCCAGCGACGTCTGCCGGGTGCGCGAAAGTCCCGCCGCGTCGGCCCGGACCAGGAACAGGAGCGTACGGCTGCGGGCGAAGCCGCCCGTATGGGCCGCGACGAGAAGCAGCCCGGCGCTGTGCCCGTCGAGGACCTGTCCGGCCTCTCCGTACAGCAGCCACTTCCCGGCGTCCCCGGGCCGTGCCTGTACGCCGCCGGCCCGGCCGCCGCCCGCCCACTCCCCCGACGCGTTGTCGCCGCTCAGTCCCAGCGCGAGCGCCAGGCTGCCGCCCGGCACGGCGAATGCGCAGGTCAGCGAGCCGTCCGCGATATGCGGCAGCAGTTCGCCCTGCTGCTCGGGCGTCCCCAGCGCGGCGATCAGCGGCGCCACGAGCCCCGCCGTGGCCAGCAGGGGTGAGGGCAGTAGCGCCCGCCCGGTCTCCTCACAGGCGAGCGCGAGTTCGGTGAGGCCGCAGCCCACGCCTCCGTACGACTCGGGCAGTGCGAGGCCCGGCAGGCCGAGCTGCTCGGACAGCTGCGCCCACAGCTGCGGGTCGTACCCGGCGGTGGTGCGGACGGCGGCCTTGACCTCGTCCGGGCCGGACCGTTTGGCCAGCAGCTCGCGCAGGGTGCGACGGATCTCGTCCTGCTCCGCGGTGAAGGCGGTGTCCATGGGATCCCCTCCGTATCTGACGGCCCGTCATGTTAGAGCGGGAGGATCCAGATGCACAGAGGCATGCACACAGGTGTACGCGGACGTGCGTTCAGCAAACCTCGCCCGGCGCCGCCGCGGTCGCCCGCAGCAGATCACGCACCAGGTGGTAGTCGACCTTCTCCGTGCGCCGGAACCGCAGACAGCCCTTGCCCATGTCCTGGCCGGCCAGCCGCTCCTCGAACCCTTCCCGGACGTCCGGGCGCATCAGATAGAAGGAGATGTACTGCTTCTGGTTGGCGAAGGAGATCTCCGGCTCGCCACCCTTGGGGCGATAGCAGGGCATGCCCCACGCCATCACCTCCTCGTACTCCGGAAGCTCCGTGCGGCACAGCTCGCGGATCCTCACCAGGGCCGTCAGCCGGTCCGGGTCGACCACCTCGGCGAGATAGGCGTCGACGTCTTCGGCAGTGCTTCTGGGCATACGCTCCACGCCGTCCGAGTTATCTGATGTACCGTCAGATTCATGCCTTCCACCCCGCGAGCTCCGCGCAAGGTCGCCATCGTCGGCATATCCCTCTCGGACTGCGGGCGTATCGATGGTCTCACGCCCTATGCCCTGCACGCCCAGGCCGCGCGCCGGGCACTGGCCGACTCCGGCCTCGATCGCTCCGTCATCGACGGCTTCGGCTCGGCCGGTCTCGGCACGCTCGCACCGGTCGAGGTCGCCGAATATCTGGGCCTCAAGCCGCGCTGGGTGGACTCGACCGCCGTCGGCGGCGCCACCTGGGAGGTCATGGCGGCGCACGCGGCCGACGCGATCGCGGCGGGTCACGCCAATGCCGTGCTCCTCGTCTACGGATCGACCGCCCGCGCCGACATCAAGGCGCGGCGGCGCACCTCCAACCTCTCCTTCGGAGGCCGCGGACCGCTCCAGTTCGAGGTCCCGTACGGGCACACGCTGATCGCCAAGTACGCCATGGCAGCGCGCCGCCATATGCACCAGTACGGCACGACACTGGAGCAGCTCGCCTCGGTGGCGGTCCAGGCGCGGGCGAATGCCGCGGCCAATCCGGACGCCATGTTCCGCGACCCGATCACCGTCGACGAGGTACTGGACGGGCCGATGATCGCGGACCCGTTCACCAAGCTGCACTGCTGTATCCGCAGCGACGGTGGCTGCGCGGTGCTGCTGGCGGCCGAGGAGTACGTGCCGGACACCGCGAAGGACCCGGTGTGGATTCTCGGCACGGGTGAGTACGTCTCGCACACCACGATGTCGGAGTGGGAGGACTTCACCGTCTCCCCGGCGGCGGTGAGCGGACGGCTCGCCTTCGAGCGCGCAGGCGTCACGCCCGCCGATATCGATATCGCCGAGATCTATGACGCCTTCACCTATATGACGCTCGTGACGCTGGAGGATCTCGGTTTCTGCGCCAAGGGCGAGGGCGGCCCGTTCGTCGAGAAGGGCCGGATCGGGCCGGCCGGTGAGCTGCCGGTGAACACCGACGGCGGTGGTCTTTCCGCCTGCCATCCGGGGATGCGCGGGCTGTTTCTGCTGGTCGAGGCTGTACGCCAGGTGCGCGGCGAGGCGGGAGGCCACCAGGTGCACCGGCGGGACGGAGGGCCGCCGCGGCTGGCGGTGGCGTCCGGTACGGGCGGCTGGTTCTGCTCGTCAGGAACGGTGGTACTCGGCCGGGAGTCAACTACCCGTCGCTGAGGCGACAGGGCTTGCGTTACGGGCATCACTGGCGGTGATGCGTCGTCCGCGTCCAGCCACCCGACGTTTCGGGATGACAGGGGCCGTTGACTGTGCCCCGCGTCGCCACAACTCCCACGCGCGGGAGCGGATGTTGCGGGAGCCGTTCCGGTCAGCGTGATCAACGAATCCGCATGACCGGCACGCGAACCGGGCTTGTGAAACCCGTTCGCTTTGTCGATGTGGCCGCACTCGGCGCAGGTGCGGGAGGTGTACGCCGGATCGACGTACACCACCGGCACTCCCGCCCGGCGGGCCTTGTACGCGATGAACTCTCCCAGCTGGGCGAATGCCCAGGAGTGAAGCGCGGCCCGTTGGGGCTTGCGAAGCCGTACCCTCACACGGATGCCCGTCAACTCCTCCAGGGCGATCCCGCGCGAGGTGCGTTCAGCCTCGGCCACGATCTTCTTCGCGATCTTGTGATTGATGTCCTTCGCCCGCCGCGCCTCCTTACGACGCCGCCGCTGGGCGCGGCGCTTGGCGGACTTGGTGTTCCTCTTCTGCAGCTTGGTCCGCAGCCTCCGGTCCCGTACCCGGGAGCGGTTCACCTGTCGCCCGGCCATGATCTGACCATCGGAGGTAGTGGCGATGTTGACGATGCCCAGATCCACCCCTAGGAAGTCCACCGGGTCGGCGTTCAGTTCCGCTTCGGGCCCCCGCCCGCAGGTTCGCCCGCAGCGTGGCGTACGCGTCGCAGGTCTTCTTGATCGCGTGCTGGGCAGCCTGCGCCCCAAAACTCCAGCGGCTCTTGACCTCGGCGTAGGTGTGCTTGCGCAGGCGGAAGTTGTTGAACTCCTGCTTTTCGAACGCGACCTCGCTCGCCCACGAGGCGGCCTCGTTGCACGCATGCAGGGTCGCCTCAAGTGCCGCCGCCTGCACAGGCGTCGGCAGGAGTTTGACCTGCACCACCAGCTTCACAAGCAGCGAACCTAATCACCCGCACGGACATCCGCCGGACGATCACCCATTCCCATCAGAACCAGCGACCAGTCGTTCACACGTTCTCATCGTCCCGCTGCTCCCTGCCCAGTGGAAGCAGCCGCTCGACCAGGGCCGTGATCAGCTCGGCCGCCTGCTCCTCGGGGAAGACGTCGGGCAGCGTGAGGCGCTCCACCACCAGCCAGTTGGTCGCCAGATAGATCATCCGGACCGCGTCGGCATCGCCGGGCAGACCGGACTCCAGATGGCCCGTCACATTGGCCTCGACGTCCTCGCTGACGCGCTCGGTGAGGACCGCGCGCAGGGCAGGGCGGCGGGTGGCCTCCAGGCGCAGTTCCAGGAGGGCGAGGTATCCCGTACTGAACGCCGAGACACGTTCCACCACGTCACGCACCAGCTCGGCGGTCCGCGCGCGGGTGGCCGGGCCTGTGAGCATGGCCTGCAGCGTGGCGTCGTCGGGCCGTAGCCGCTCGTAGATCCGACCGCCCGCCTGGGTGAGCAGGTCGTCGCGGCTGGCGAAGTAGTTGGACGCGGTGCCGTTGGGAACCTCCGCCTCGGCGTCGACGGCCCGGAAGGTCAGTCCGCGCGCGCCCTCGCGGGCGAGGACTTCGATGGCCGCGTCCACCAACGCCGCACGCCGGGCCAGGTTCTGCCTCATCCGCGATCCTCTCGCCCCCGCTGCCGACACCCCCGATACCACTGCGAGTGTAGTACTTTGCCCGTATGGGCAACGACCAGCAGGAGACCTTCCACACGCTGCTGCACGCGCAGCGGGTCTGGGACGTGGACCTTCCCGCCTTCGACCCGGACGCGGCGCCCGGCGCACCCCTGCCGCTCTTCCACCAGTGGTTCGGGGAGGCCGTCGCGGCCGGTCAGGCCGAGCCGCACACCATGACCCTGGCCACGGTGGACGAGCAGGGCCGCCCTGACGTACGGACGTTGATGCTGCACGACGCGGACGAGCGGGGCTGGCACTTCGCCTCGCACGCCACCAGCGCGAAGGGCAGGCAGCTGGCCGCGCACCCCGAGGCCGCGGTGGGCTTCTACTGGGCGGCGCAGGGCCGCCAGATCCGGGTCCGCGGACGCGTGACGGCGGGCAGCTCGACCGAGAGCCAGGCCGATCTGCACGCCCGCTCGACGGGCGCGCTGGCCGCAGCGCTCACCGGCCGCCAGAGCGAAGTCCTCAGCTCCCGGGCCGAGTTGGCCGAAGTCTCGCAGGCCGCATGGGAACGGGCCCAGGCCGAACCGGACGCGCCGGTACCGACCTGGACGCTCTATGTGCTCCAGCCGTACGAGGTGGAGTTCTTCCAGGGAGACGAGCGGCGGCAGCACATCCGGCTGCGCTACCGGCGCGAAGAGGGAGCCTGGGTACGGGAGTTGCTCTGGCCCTGAAGGGATGGCCGGAACACGGGGATCGCCAGGCCCTCTCCCTCGGTACGGAACGTGGCCTCCAGCTCCATGCCGATCCGCAGGTCCGCCTCCGCGCACTGGACGATCTCGGTCATCATCCGCGGCCCCTCGGCGAGATCGACGACCGCGGCTGTGTACGGGACGCGTTCACCGAAGGGCGGCAGGTCACTGCGGTGCACGACCGACCAGGTGTAGAGCGTGGCGCGGCCGCTCGCCCGCTCCCACTCGACGTCCTCGCTCCAGCAGTACGGGCAGAACTCCCGCGGATAGTGATGAGCCTTCGCGCAGGCCCGGCAGCGGCGGATCAGCAGCCGCCCGTCGGCGGCGGCGTCCCAGAAGGGCCGGGTGAAGTCGTCCGTCTCGGGCAGGTCGAAGCGGGGTGCCGCGGCCATCAGAAGAGTCCGATCGCGCTGTCGAGGGACCAGGTCTGCCAGGACATGGCGAAGAGGGCGACGACGGATATGAGCGCCATCATGGCGTTCTGGCCCTGTTCCGCCCAGTCGTGGATCATCAGGACCAGATAGAGCAGATTGAGGAGCAGTCCGCCGACGAGCGCGACCGGAGTCAGGAAGCCGACGATCAGCCCGAGGCCGAGGGCGAGTTCGGCGTAGACGACGATGTACGCCATCGCTCTGGGGCGGGGCTGGACCACCTTCTCGAAGCCGTTCTTCACCACGGGCCACTTGTGCTTGCCCGCGACGTCGGCGGCCCAGGCTATGCCGGTGCCGCGCTCGAACCAGCCCTTCTTGTCCTTGTGACGCCAGCTCTCCAGCCACCACAGGCCGAGACCGATACGGAGTACGGCGAGCCATTCGGCGCCGGTGAGCCAGACGGTCTCCATCCCGAACTCCCTCTCTCGCATTTCTGACGGTACGTCAGTTCAGCGGATGTGAGGGCGTGTGCGCAAGGGGTGTGCGGGGGACGGTCGGTCGTGATCGATTCGCAACCGATTCCCGTCTTGACTGAGACCCATCAAGTAATCGCGCGATTACGCTCACGGTTCATGGCCGACGAAAAGGACATCGCGCTCACGAACGACCGGCCCGTGTACGTCATCGGCGGCGGCCCGGGCGGTCTCGCAGCGGCCGCGGCGCTGCGGGAGCGGGGCGTACGAGCCGTCGTGCTGGAGAAGTCCGAGTCCGTGGCCGCGTCCTGGCGCCGCCACTACGACCGGCTGCACCTGCACACCACCCGGCGGCTCTCCGGGCTGCCCGGGCTCGCGATGCCGCGGTCGTTCGGGCGATGGGTCTCCCGCGACAACGTGATCCGCTATCTGGAGAAGTACGCGGAGTTCCACGAGCTGGAGATCGTGACAGGCGTCGAGGTCTCCCGTATCGAGCAGTCCGGCTCCGACTGGCTGCTGCACGCGACCGGCGGACGGCAGCTGACCGGGCGGGCCGTCGTGGTGGCCACCGGCTTCAACCACACGCCGCGGCTGCCGGACTGGCCGGGGCGCGAGGCGTACACCGGGGAACTGCTGCACGCGGGCGAATACCGCAACGCCGCGCCCTACGCGGGCAAGGATGTGCTCGTCGTCGGCGTCGGCAACACCGGCGCGGAGATCGCCGTCGACCTGGTGGAGGGCGGCGCCGCCCGCGTCCGCCTTGCCGTGCGGACGATCCCGCACATCGTCCGCCGCTCCACCGCGGGCTGGCCCGCGCAGCGCACCGGCATCCTGGTCCGCCGGCTACCGGTCCGCGTCGTGGACCGGGCGGGCGAGATCATGTGCAAGATCGCCGTGCCCGACCTCGCGGAACAGGGCCTGCCGCGCCCGGACACGGGCCTGTACTCCCGCGTCAAGGAGGGCGCGATCCCGGTCCAGGACGTGGGCCTGATCGACGCAGTACGCACCGGAAAGGTCGAACCGGTCTCGGCCCTCGACTCCTTCGACGACGACAAGGCGGTCCTCGCGGACGGCACCCGGATCTCACCGGACGTCGTGATCGCGGCGACGGGCTACCAGCGGGCGCTGGAGGGCCTGGTCGGTCACCTCGGCGTGCTCGACGAGCGGGGCCGGCCGGTGGTGCACGGGGGGCGGTCGCCGGGGGCGGTGCCGGGGCTCTACTTCACGGGGTTCACGAATCCGATCAGCGGGATGTTCCGGGAGCTGGGGCTCGACGCGCGGAGGATTGCGCGGGCGGTCGGGCGGGGCTGACGCCTGCGGCGGGCCTCTTCCCCACCCCGCCCCTTCCCGAACTGGGGGCAAGCCCCCAGACCCCCGTACGAACTTGAGGCGCGGGAGGTTGGGGCCCCCGGACGGAGTCTGGGCGAGGGCGGGTAGGGGAACAGCGCCGCAGGCGCACCCGCACCCCCCGCCGGACAACTTACGGCTCCCTCGGGAGCCAGCCGTGTTGGACCGCGCGGACGCCCGCCTCGAAGCGGCTCCGCGCGCTCAGCCGTTCCATCAGCTCCGTCGCAATCCGGCGCGCCGTCCGATGCGACACCCCCAGCCGCTTCGCGATCGCCTCGTCCGTGTGGCCGAGCGCCAGCAGCCGCAGCGCCGTCGACTCCTGGCCCGTAAGGCCGTTCACGTCGCGGCGGCGCACGCTGCCGAGCGGCTGCGCCGTCTCCCACGTGCTGTCGAACAGCGCGCAGAGCGCATTCAGCGTCCCCTGCCCGGTCAGGATCACCGCGCCCGCGCTGGTGTCCTCGCTGTCCACCGGCAGGATCGCCAGCGATCGGTCCGCGATCAGCATGCGCGTCGGCAGCACCGGAACCGTCCGTACGTGACCGCCCAGCTCCGTCAGCCAGTCCGCGTGCGCCACCGTCGCCTGGCTGTTGCGCACGCTGTCGAGATAGATCGTGCGCATCCGCACCCCGCGCTGCAGCAACTGCTGATTCAGCGGCCTGGCGGCCTTCATGCTCTCGTCGGTCTGCGCCCCGTCCGGCGAGAAGGACATGACCTCATGGCGTATGTCGCGCTGCAGCGCGGCCAGCCGCTCGCGTATCTGGTCGAGGCCGACGAGCTGCTCGACACCCGAGTTCGGCACTCCCGGCTGAAGGCCCGCGTACTCGGAGATGAGCCGTGCCGCGGCCGCCCGGGAGGCCTCGATGCGCTGCTGGTGCGCGGCGAGTTCCGCGGACTGGCGGGCGAGCAGGGCCTCCATACCGAGGTCGGGCGAGACGGCCCGTAGTCGGCCGGGGCACTCGTACGACGTGCTCACCAGGTCGAGATCCGCGAGCGTCTGCTGCGCGGAACACACCTGTTTCTCCGGCAGGCCCAACCGGGCCCCGAGCTCCGCCGCATCGTCCTGCGGACGCCGGAGCATCCCCCGGTAGACGGCCTCCGTCGTGTCGTCCAGCCCGAGTGACTCGAGCATGCGTCCCCCCTTCTGCCGCATGTTCCAGCTGCTGGTCCAGCTGTCGGCCCAGCACAGAATGAGCCAACCCTGCGAGCGCTGGCCAGCTCGGTCTCAAATACCGAGACTTTATGAAGCCACAGGCCTGTGAACAAGGGGTTTCGTCATGTGGGGCGATCTCACAAGGCGTCGTGGATCTTGTTGGACCTTCTCCCTGACGACTCTGGACACCTTGGTCCAGGGACGGATCCGTCCACCCGGATTCCCTTCTCCGGCCGCCTCTCCGCCGGGAAGCTGGTGATCACCGGCAGTTGGAACGCCCTAACCGGGCGTCACGCCGCACTGATCCCTGTATGCGCCGACCGAAGGAACAGCCATGTCCCGTAACCGTCTTGCCCATGCCGCCGCCATCGTCTCCATCGCCCTGGGCGCCGCGCTCGTCGCCCCCACGACCGCAGTCGCCGCCAGCCCGCTCAGCTCCATAAGCGTCGCGGCGGCCACGGACGAACCCGTCACCTCGGTCGCCGCGGCCGAGGACGACTGGGCCTGGCAGCGCTGACCGCACCGCCACGTGTCCCGACACCGCTCATCGCCGAAATCCACTCACCTGGAGGCCCAGTGGACATCCGACAACTGACGACATTTCACAAGGTCGCCACGCTGCTCAGCTTCACACGCGCTGCGACCGAGCTCAACTACGCCCAGTCCAGCGTGACGGCCCAGATCAAGAGCCTGGAGACCTCGCTGGGGGTGGAGCTCTTCGAACGGCTCTCGGGCAAGATCCAGCTCACCCAGGCCGGCCGACGGCTCCTGCCGTACGCCGAGCAGATGCTCAGTCTCGCCGGTGAGGCGCGCGGAGCGACCTCCGGCGCGGGTGACCCGTCCGGCCTGCTCACCATCGGCACCATGGAGAGCATCACCTCGTACCGGATGCCGCCGGTCCTGGAGTTCTTCCATCACCGTTATCCGCAGCTGCAGTTGGTGCTGCGGCCGAGCCTGTGCGCCGAGACACTGCACTCGCTGCGCCAGGGCACCTTCGACATGGGCTTCCTGATGGAGGCCGAAACCCAGCATTCGGGCGTGGAGAGCGAAGTACTGGGGGCGGAGCCGCTGGTGGTGGTCGCGGCGCCCGAACACCCGCTGGCCGCCGAGGAGAAGGTCTCTCTGGAGCAGCTGCGCGAGGTGCAGGTGCTGGCGCCGGAGGCGGGCTGCGCCTACCGCGAGCTGTTCGAGGCCGAGCTGAACGACGGCACGGGCGAGCCGGTGCCGTTCCTGGAGTTCGGCAATATCGAGTCGATCAAGCGCGGGCTGACGGCGGGCCTGGGAGTGAGCCTGCTGCCCACCATGACGGTGGCCGACGACATCGAGGCGGGGTCGCTGGCCGTGCTGGCCTGGGAGCCGCCGTTCGAGGTCTTCACCCAGCTCGCCTGGCGCAGGGGCCGCCATCTCTCCCGCGAGATGCGCCTGTTCATCGACCGCACGGTCGAGTTCATGGCGGGCGACTACTGAACCCACCGACGACGACCGGCACGTGATCGAACTTCGCGATTCCGGCCATCGAGGAATCCGTAACGATCGCCCTGGACTGGAATGACGAAACACCGAGATCATCTCCTGTGTCATTCCCTCACATCGCGGAGCAAAGAATGCCCAATCTTGTGCGCCCGGCGAAGAAGTTCATGGTGTCGAGCGTATCTTCCGATGCCCACATGTGGAACCTGGTGTTTCTCCAACTGCTGCTCGAGGAGTACGGCGGCGAAGTCTCCAACCTCGGAGCCTGCGTGCCTGACCAGGTCATCATTGACGAGTGCCGGAAGGATCGGCCGGACGTTCTGGTCCTCAGTACCGTGAACGGACACGGCCATCTGGACGGCCTCCGGCTCATACGCAAAATACGCAGCGAGCCGGACCTGGAGAATCTGCGCGTCGTCATCGGCGGAAAGCTCGGAGTGCGCGGGGCCGAGAATGTGCAATTCATCGAGGCACTCTCGGAGGGCGGCTTCGACGCCGTTTTCGAGTCGGAGGGCGGTCTCGAGAATTTCAACGAATTCCTCGGGAGCCTGAACTCCGGGCCGCGGGCGGCACTTCCCATGGCGCAGGCCGCCGCATGAGCAGCGCCCTCGCCCCCGCAGCCACCGCCGGCCCCGCCACCAACGCGCTCGTCCTTCCGCGCCGCAGCCGCTTCTCCTCCTTCGTGCACCGGGCGAAGGAGGCGGGGCAGCTCGTCGTCCAGCCCCGCATGGGCTTCGCCGAGATTCCCGTCATGCGCGAGGGGCTGGCCGGCGTCCGCACCGCCCACGCCACCGCCGTCGGCACCATCACCCTGGACAGCTACACCCGCGTCAACGACCACGACTCGGCCCGCAGCGCGCTGCGTACGGGAGCCGAACTCAACGGCTTCCCGCTCGTCGCCCACGGCCCCGACGCCACCCGCGCCATGCTCGACGGCCTTTCCGGGGACGACTTCCCGGTCCAGGTCCGGCACGGTTCCGCACTGCCCTATCCGCTCTTCGAGGCGATGGTCGCCACCGGCGTCGACGCGACCGAGGGCGGCCCTGTCTCGTACTGCCTGCCCTACAGCCGGGCGCCGCTGACCGAGGCGGTCGACGCCTGGTCCCGCTGCTGCGACCTGCTCGCAGCGCAGGACGAGCAGATGCACCTGGAGAGCTTCGGCGGCTGCATGCTGGGCCAACTGTGCCCGCCCAGCCTGCTGGTGGCCCTCAGCATCCTGGAGGGCCTCTTCTTCCAGGAGCACGGGCTCACCAGCATCTCGCTCAGTTACGCCCAGCAGACACACCCCGGCCAGGACCTGGAGGCCATCGCAGCGCTGCGCAGGCTCGCGGGTGAACGGCTGGCCGCCACCGACTGGCATGTCGTTCTCTACACGTACATGGGTGTCTATCCCCGCACCCCGGTGGGCTCCTTCCGGATTCTGGAGGACAGCGCCCGGCTGGCCGTGCGCAGCGGCGCCGAGCGGCTCATCGTCAAGACTCCGGCGGAGGCTCACCGGATCCCCACCGTCGCGGAGAACGTGGACGCGCTGGAGTTCGCGGCCGCGGTGGCCGCCGACGAGCATGCCGCCGGGCGGCCCGAACTGCCCACCAGCACCGGCCTGTACGAAGAGGCCCTGAATCTGGTCGACAGCACGCTCGAACTCGGCAGCACCGTCGGCGCCGCCCTGGTCCTGGCGTTCAGCCGCGGCCATCTCGATGTGCCGTTCTGTCTGCACCGCGACAACGCCAACAAGTCCCGGGCGTACGTCGATCCGCGCGGCCTGCTGCGCTGGGCAGACCCCGGCTCGATGCCGCTGCGGGCGGACACCTCGACGGGCCACCGTGCGCTCTCCGCGCAGGGCCTGATCGACATGCTCGGCTACAACGAGCGCCGTTTCGACCGTGAGCAGCTGACCCGAACCCCCTTGCGGAGCCTGACATGAGCGTTGCCGTCGCCACGGCCCTGAGCCCGACCCTTGCCACCGCCCCGACCCTTGCTTCGATACGCCGACGGGGCACCCTGCGCGCCGTCGTGAGCCGCGGCATCCGCGGGCTCTCGCTGCCAGGCGACAACGGCTGGAGCGGCCTGGACACCGACATCGCGCGCGCGGTGGCCGCCGCTGCCCTGGGCGACGCGGACGCGGTCCAGTGGCTGCCCGCCGACCCGGCCGAGCGGCTCGATGCGCTGTCCGCGGGCGGCGCCGAGCTGACCGTCTGCAATCTGACCTGGACGCTCGGCCGCGAGGCGCAGTGGCCGGTCCTGTTCGCCGGAGTCACCTGCTACGACGGCGAAGGCTTCCTCGTCCGCGCGGACAGCGGGATCGAGGACCCGGCGCAGCTGGCCGGGCACCGGGTGGCGGTGCAGGCGGGCACCACGAGCGCCGCGAATCTGGCCGCCTGGTACGGGCGCCGGGAGCTGTCCGTCGAGCCGGTCGCCTTCCCGACGCCCGCCGAGACCCTGGCCGGTTACGCGTCCGGTGCCTGCTCGGCGTACGTCCTGGACCGGGTCGCACTGGCCGGTGAGCGCGCGGCGCTGCCGGACCCGGCGGCCCACCGCATCCTCGACACCGCGATCTCGCGTGAGCCGATGGCCGCCGCCGTACGCGACGACGACCCCGACTGGTACCGGCTGTGCCGCTGGGTGCTCCAGCTGCTCACGGCGGCCGAGCACCACGTCGACGAGGCGGGCGACGGCGGGCGCGAGCAGGCCCTTGCCGAGGCCGCGCGCCTGGCCGGCCGGCACGGCCCCGCGATCGGTCTCGACGAGCGCTGGGCGGCCCGGGTGCTGGCCACCGTCGGAACATACGCCGACATCTACGAGCGCAACCTCGGGGCCGCTTCGGGCCTCGGCGTACCGCGCGGGCTCAACGAGCTGTGGACCAGGGGCGGGCTGCACTACGCCGTCCCCCTGCAATGACCGGACGTCACCCACCCCACCCCTGGAAGGACTCTCATGAGTACTGACACCCGTCCCGCCGCCACGGAGACGAAGGGAGCGATCGAACTCACCGCGGCCATGGTGCTCTCCGGCACCCTCGGCATCTTCGTGGTCGAGTCCGGGGCCTCGCCCTTCAACGTCGTCTTCTTCCGCTGCGTGTTCGGAGCGATCGCGCTCGCCCTCTACTGCCTGGTGCGCGGCCTGTTCAAGAACCACGGCTTCACCCCGAAGAAGGTCGGCCTGGCGGCCCTCGGCGGCGTCTTCATCGTCTTCAACTGGGCTTTCCTCTTCGAGTCGTACGAGTCGACGTCGATCTCCGTGGCGACCGTCGTCTACCACACGCAGCCGTTCTACGTGGTGCTGCTGGGCGCGCTGCTCTTCCGCGACAAGCTCACCCGTACCAAGTTCGGCTGGCTCGGCATCGCCTTCGTCGGACTGATCCTGGTGGCCGGGGTCTCCGTCTCCGACTTCCAGGGCGGTGGCAACAAGGAGTACCTGACCGGTCTCGGCTTCGCGCTGCTCGCGGCCCTCTTCTACGCGTTCGCCACCGTCATCACCAAGCGCGTGACCGGTGTGAAGCCGCATCTGGTCGCGCTGATCCAGGTCGTGCTCGGCATCCCGCTGCTGCTGCCGTTCGCCTCCTTCGGCGACATGAAGGGCATGGGCGGGGACTGGGGCTGGCTGGTCGGCCTCGGTCTGATCCACACCTGCCTGATGTACGTGCTGATGTACTCCGCCTACCAGAAGCTGCCGACCGCGAAGATCGCCGTTCTGGCTTTCATCTACCCGGCCATCGCCATGCTCTGCGACTGGGCCGTCTACGGCCACAGCGTGAGCCTGCTGCAGGCGCTGGGCATTCCGCTGATCGTCGGGGCGAGCCTCGGCATCAACCTGGGCTGGCAGTTCGGCCCCCGCCGCGCCCCCGAGGCCACCGCTCCTGCTGCGGCCGCCCCCGCCCCCGCACCCGAGCCGGAAGCCGTCGCCGTCGCCGCGCCCGAGGCCGAGAAGATCACAATCGGAGACGCCCGATGACACTCGTGACCGACACCACCGCCCCGCGGATCGCCATCGTCGGAGCCACCGGCGCCGTCGGCAGCACCCTGATCGAGCTGATCGAGGAGCGCGGCCTGCGCTACCGCGCCATGGAGCTGGTGGCCTCCTCCCGCTCGGCGGGCAGGCTGCTCTCGGTCGAGGACCGGGAGTACGCGGTCCAGGCCGTCGAGGAGTTCGACTTCTCCACGGTGGACGTGGCCTTCTTCTCCGCGGGCACCGCCGTCAGCGAGAAGTGGGTGCCAGTCGCCACCGCTGCCGGCGCCCTGGTCATCGACAACACCATCGCCTTCCGGATGGACCCGGACACCCCCCTCGTCGTACCCCAGGTCAACGCCCACGAGCTGGACCGGCGCCCGGTGAGCGGTGTTGTCGCCAACCCCAACTGCTCGACGATTCCGCTGGTCCGGCTCCTGCAGTGCGTGGAGACGCGCTGGGGCATCCGGCAGGCCGTCGTCAGCACCTACCAGGCCGCATCCGGCCTCGGCTACTCCGGAGTGGAGGAGCTCCAGGAGGCCAGCCGTGCCTCGCTGCAGGGTCCCGACACGGATTTCGAGCCGCAGGAGTTCACGCCGAACCTCGCCTTCAACGTCATCCCGAAGATCGACCGCTTCCTGGACTCCGGCTTCACGCTGGAGGAGCAGAAGATGCTCGTGGAGTCCCGGAAGATCCTGGGGATGCCGCACCTCGACGTCACGACGACCTGCGTCCGGGTGCCGGTGGCCAACTGCCACTCCGAGGCCGTCTACATCGAGTGCCAGGCGCCGGTCGACCGCGCCGAGCTCGTGGGCGTACTGGCGGGGCTGCCGGAGGTGACGGTCCACGACCAGGAGGTCGCGACCGCCTTCCCGACCCCGACCACGGCCGGCAACCCGGACCATGTCCACGTCGGCCGGGTCCGTATCACCCAGAACAACCCGCGTGCCTTCTGGCTCTGGCTGGTCGCCGACAACCTCCGTATCGGCGCGGCCCTCAACGCCATCCAGATCGCCGAGGAGCTGGTGGATCGGGGCACCATATGACCGCGCCCGCCGCCGCACCGGCCGTTGTGAAGTTCGGCGGATCCAGCTTCCGTACGCTCGCCGCGTACGGTGATCTCGCCGAGGCCCTCGGCCGCCGCGTCCGGGACGAGGGCACCAAGCTGGTCGTCGTGGTCAGCGGACAGCCCGGCGAGACCGAGCAGTTCAGGGAGCGGCTGAGCCAGGTCAATCCGCACCCCGAGGACGAGACCGTCGCGGGTCTGCTGACCCTTGCCGACACGATCGGGGCCCAGCTGCTGGCCACGGCTCTGCACCGGCAGGGCTTCAACTCCACGGTGCTGGCCGGTCACCAGCTCGGTCTGGTCACCAACTCCGCCTTCATGTGGGCCCGGTTGGAGCGGACCGACCCGGGTCCGCTGCGTGCCGCGCTGCGGGACCACGACGTGGTCGTGGTCCCCGGCGGGCAGGCCGCCGACGCGCAGGGCAGGCCCACCTGGCTCGGCAAGAACAGTTCCGACCTGTCGGCGGTGGCCGTGGCCGCCGCCGTCGGGGCCCCGCGGTGCGAGATCCACTCGGACGTGGACGGCATCTACAGCACCGACCCGCACCTGGTGAGCGGCACGAGGCTGCTGAAGGAGGTCTCGTACAACACGGCGGCACTGATGTCCCTGTACGGGGCGAAGGTGCTGCACCGCAGGGCGGTGCGGCTCGCACAGAAGCACCGGATCGAGATCGCCTGCCGCCTCAACCGCGCGCCGTTCCCGGTGGGTTCGGTCATCGGCACCGCAGGTTCCTCGGTCGCCGCCGTCGTACTCAACCAGCGGTCCACGACGCTTCGTTACCTCACCGACGAGCTGGCCGACCAGGCGTACACCGCCTTCCACGGCGCGAACATCGACACCATCCGGCTCACGTCGGGCCCGCTGGTGGCCGTCGTCGGCGGCTTCGTCGACCTGGAGGAGTTCCAGCGGCGTCAGGGCATGACCCCCGGCGAGTTCGCCGGTGTGCCGGTCACGGCCGTCCGGGGCAGCAAAGTCGCCACGCATCTCGCCGCGGGCGAGGACGAGGCCCTGCATCTGGCCCAGCGCCTGCACGACCAACTCAACGACGCACATGCACCGTTCCCCGAATCCGAGCTCCAAGGAGTGTGACCCGTATGACCGCCACCGTCGACCGCCCGCTCGGCGCAGGCACCCCGTCCGGCCCGGCCGCCGTCCCCACCCTCGGCACGATCACCCTGTCCGACGGGGTCCGGGACGCGCTCGGCGCCGGGCTTGAGGCGCTGCCCCACCCCGACACGGACATCGACCGGTCGATGACCCGCTACCACCAGATCTTCGCGGGCCTGCCCACCGAACAGCTCCAGCAGATCCTGGACTTCGGCCGGCACATCGACACCCCGGGCGTGACGCTGATCAGCAACCTTCCGGTGGACGAGGCGCTGCCCCCGACGCCGTCCGACGGCGGTCCGAGCCGTGAGAAGAGCAGCTTCGTCGCCGAGGGTGTGCTGCTGGGTCTCAGCGGTCTGCTCGGCGAGCCGCTGGGCGTTCTGACGGAGAAGGCCGGTCAGCTCGTCCACGATGTCATCCCGGTCGCGGGCGGCTCGAAGACGCAGACCAACCAGGGTTCGGAAGTCTTCCTGAACTTCCACAGCGACATCATGCACGACGTGATCGGCCGCTACGACGTCGCCAACCCCGACTTCCTGGTGCTCAGCTGCCTGCGCGCGGACCACGAGGGAGTGGCGGCGACGCACTATGCCGACGCCCGCGACATCGCGTCCGCGCTCGACCCCGCGGTGCTGGAGACGCTGCGCAGTCCGCTGTTCCGCCTGAACGCCCCGGGCAGCTACACCCGGAACATCGCGGGCGACGCGGAGGTGCTCTCCGACCCGGTGCCGCTGATCAGCGGCAGCCTCGACTCCCCTGAGATCGCCATCTCGGCGAACGGCGTCCGCGCCCTGACGAGCGGCGCCCAAGCGGCCTTGGACCAGCTCCAGGACATCTGCCAGTCGGTGGCCCACAAGGTGCTGCTGCGTCCGGGCCAGGCCCTGCTGATCAACAACCGCAAGGGGGTGCACGCGCGTTCGTCCTTCTCGGCCCGCTACGACGGCGAGGACCGCTGGCTCCAGCGGACGTATGTGCGGCGCAGCCTGTGGAACATCCGCTACCGGGTGACGCAGGAGAACAGGCGCGTGCACTACTGAGCCGGGGCCGGGCCCCGGACCCCCGCGCTTCAAGGGGCGTATCGGGGTCTGGGGGCCCGCCGCCAGTTCGGGAAGGGGCGGGGCGGGGAACAAACAAGCGGACGGCGCCCGCGCCGCCCGCCCCGCCGCCGCCAGGCTTTACGCGCAGGACTGTTCCTGACTGGTCGTCAGGTCTGTAATCTGACTATGCGTCAGTTAGCGGCCAACGAGCAGGAGCGGGGCACAGCGATGCTTGGATCTACTCACGGCACCCTCACCTCCGACCTCCGCGCACGTGTGGTGGCCTGCGGGGAGCAGCCCCGCAATGCCGTCCACGACACGGCCGCGGTGACCGCAGCCGACGGCGATCTGGATGTCAGCGGGCGGCCGTTGTACGCGGCCGTACCCGATCTGGACCGCTTCTTCCGGCCCGCGTCCGTCGCTGTCGTCGGGGCGTCCGACGGTGAGGGGCGGCCCAATACCGGTATCACCCGGCAGCTCGTCGACTGGGCCGAGCGCGTCGGGGCGCGGCTGTATCCCGTGCATCCCTCCCGTAAGAGCGTCTTCGGGCTGGCCTGCGTCCCCTCCGTAGCCGAGCTGCCCGAGCAGGTCGATCTCGCCGTGCTGCTGGTCGGCGATCCGCTGCCGGTCATCGAGGAACTCGCCGAGGCCAAGGTGAAGTTCGCCGTCGCTTTCGCCTCCGGGTATGCCG
Organism: Streptomyces sp. NPDC005408; assembly: GCF_040606445.1. NCBI lineage: Bacteria > Bacillati > Actinomycetota > Actinomycetes > Kitasatosporales > Streptomycetaceae > Streptomyces > Streptomyces sp. NPDC005408. The sequence continues at coordinate 378,746 of NZ_JBEXEX010000002.1, forward strand.
AGACCGGCCAGGAGGGCGCGGCGGCGCAGACGCGGCTGGCGGCCGCGGTGGAGCCTTCGGGGCTGCGGCTCCTCGGCCCCAACACCAATCTCAACGCCTTCGAGAAGTTCCGGGACGACCTGGAAGGACCGGCGATCGCGCTGATCACCCAGTCCGGACACCAGGGGCGGCCCGTGTTCACCATGCAGGAGCTGGGCGTACGGCTCTCGCACTGGGCGCCCACCGGCAACGAGGCCGATCTGGAGACCGCCGACTTCATCTCGTACTTCGCCGAGCGCCCCGAGGTCGGGGCGATCGCCTGCTACGTGGAGGGGCTCAAGGACGGACGCTCCTTCCTGCTCGCCGCCGACCGCGCCGCGCGGCGCGGGGTGCCGGTCGTCGCGGTCAAGGTCGGGCGGACCGAGACCGGGGCGCGGATGGCCGCCTCGCACACCGGCAAGCTGACCGGCGCCGACCAGGTGGTGGACGCCGCGATGCGGCAGTTCGGCGTGATCCGCGTGGACGGGCTCGACGAACTCCAGGACACCTCCGCCCTGTTGGCGCGAGCCCGCAAGCCGGTTGCCGACGGGGTCGTCGTCTACTCGATCTCGGGCGGCACGGGCGCGCACTTCTCGGATCTGGCCACGGCGGCCGGGCTGAAGCTCCCGCCGCTCCCGGAGGCCAAGCAGGCCGAGCTGCACACCTGGATACCGGAGTATCTGAGCGTCGGGAATCCCGTCGACAACGGCGGCCACCCGGTGGGTGACTGGCGTGGCCGGAAGATCATCGACGCGATTCTCGACGACCCGTCCGTCGGGGTGCTGATCTGTCCCATCACCGGTCCGTTCCCGCCGATGAGCGACAAGCTCGCGCAGGATCTGGTGGACGCGGCGGAGACCACGGACAAGCTGGTGTGCGTGGTGTGGGGATCGCCGGTGGGTACGGAGTCGGCATACCGGGAGACGCTCCTCGGGTCCTCGCGGGTCGCCACCTTCCGTACCTTCGGCAACTGCATCACAGCCGTACGCGCCTATCTGGACCACCACCGCTTCACGACCGGCTACGCCTCACCCTTCGACGAGGCGCCGCGCACCCCCTCCCCCTCCTTCCGCAAGGCGCAGGCGCTGATGCGCCCGGGCAAGCAGCTGAGCGAGCACGCGGCGAAGTCGCTTCTGCGGGCGTACGGCATCCGCGTGCCGCGCGAGCAGCTGGTGACCAGCGCGGCGGCGGCGGTCCGGGCCGCGGGTCTGGTCGGCTATCCGGTGGTCATGAAGGCGTCCGGGACTCAGCTGGCCCACAAGACCGAGCTGGGCCTGGTCAAGGTCGGGCTGACCTCGGCCAGCCAGGTCCGTGACGCCTATCGCGAGCTGACCGACATCGCCCGTTACGAGGGCGTCGAGCTGGACGGAATCCTGGTCTGCCAGATGGTCGAGCGGGGGGTCGAGATGGTCGTCGGTGTCACCCAGGACGCGCTGTTCGGCCCGACCGTGACGGTGGGCCTGGGCGGGGTGCTGGTGGAGGTGCTGCACGACACCGCCGTACGCGTCCCTCCCTTCGGCGAGGACCAGGCGCGCGCGATGCTCGGCGAACTGCGCGGCCGCGCCCTGCTGGACGGGGTCAGGGGCGGTCCGCCGGTGGATGTCGACGCGCTGGTCGAAGTCGTCCTGCGGGTCGAGCGCATGGCGCTCGAGCTGGGCGACGAGCTCTCCGAGCTGGACATCAACCCGTTGATGGTGCTGCCGCGCGGGCAAGGCGCGGTGGCGCTCGACGCACTGGCGGTGTGCCGGTGAGCGAGAGCGAGCTCTTGGTGCTGCACGCCGTCGAGAACGGCGTCGCCTGGATCACCCTCAACCGCCCCGAGGCCATGAACGCCGTCACCTGGGACCAGCGGGAGAGGATCATCGCGCTGCTCGACGCCGCCTCCGCCGATCCCGGGATCAGGGCCGTCGTCATCACCGCCACCGGCACGGGCTTCTGCGCCGGCGCGGATCTGCGCGGTACGCCGCAGACGGGCCGGGAGCGGATCGCCGGTGACGTCGCGCGGACGATCCGGCTGGGGGCGCAGCGGCTGATCGGGGCCGTACTGGACTGCGAGAAGCCCGTGATCGCCGCCGTGAACGGCACCGCCGCCGGTATCGGCGCGCATCTCGCCTTCGCCTGCGATCTGGTGCTTGCGGCCGAACCCGCCAAGTTCATCGAGGTGTTCGTACGCCGCGGACTCGTCCCGGACGGCGGCGGGGCGTATCTCCTGCCCCGGCTGATCGGGCCGCACCGCGCCAAGGAGCTGATGTTCTTCGGCGACGCGCTCCCGGCGGCCGAGGCCGAGCGGATCGGACTGGTCAACCGGGTCGTGCCGGCACAGGAGTTGGCGAAGACGGCACGCGAGTGGGCGGAACGGCTGGCGGCGGGGCCGACGCGAGCCCTCGCACTCACCAAGCAGCTGGTGAACGCCTCGCTCGGCACGGACCGGGCCACGGCCTTCGCCGCCGAGGCGGCCGCGCAGGAGATCAATATGACGACACGGGACGCGAACGAGGGCGTGGCAAGCTTCGTGGAACGCCGGACTCCCCGGTACGAGGGCCACTGACCCGCCTCTTCCAATCTGACGATGCGTCAGCTTCAATGGCTGTTGTGATGGGACATGCAGGGATGGCGGCCACCGCCGTCCGATACCTCAGGTCGGTCGGGGCCCCCACGGCCACCGAGCCGTTCGACGCCTTGCCGCGTCCGGACCTGCGAGCCGTCGGCGACGACGAACGGCTGCCCGTCGACCCGGGCGAATTCCGGCGCGTGCTCGGCCACTTCGCGACCGGCGTCACGGTCATCACGGCCCACGACGACAGCGGCCCTGCCGGTTTCGCCTGCCAGTCCTTCGCGTCCCTCTCACTCGAACCCCCGCTGGTCGCCTTCATGGTCGCCCGTACGTCGACGACCTGGCCGCGCATCGCCCGCGCCGGGTCCTTCTGCGTCAACGTCCTGGGCGCGCACCAGGGCGAACTGTGCCGGGGCTTCGCGGTCAGCGGCGCGGACAAGTTCGCGGGAGTCCCCTACGACCGCGCTCCGGCCACCGGGTCGCCGCGCCTGGACTCCGTGCCGGCCTGGATCGACTGCACGATCCAGACCGTTCACACGGGCGGCGACCACCTGATCGTCGTGGGCCGGGTGGAGGCACTCGGCACGAGCGAGGAAGGCGCTGCGGCCGAGGGCGCGGCAGCGGGCGAGGACGGCGCGCCGCTGCTCTTCCACCGGGGGAAGTTCGGCCGCTTCAGCGCGTGAGCGGGTCGGCGGCCTTCGCCGGCGCCACCGCGGGCAGCGTGGCCAGTGGCCTGCGGCGGATCACCAGGGCCATCAGCGCCGCCGCCGCGCACAGGGCGCCCGAGGCGTACCAGACCACGTCGTACGAGCCGAAGACATCCCGCGCCATACCGCCCGCGAACGCCACAACCGCCGCGCCCACCTGGTGCGATGCGAGCACCCAGCCGAAGACGATCGCACTGTCCTCGCCGTAGTGCTCGCGGCACAGGGCGATCGTCGGCGGGACGGTCGCCACCCAGTCGAGGCCGTAGAAGACGATGAAGAAGAGCATCGGCGGGTGGACGGACGGGGCCAGCAGCATCGGCAGGAAGAGCAGTGAGATGCCGCGCAGCGCGTAGTAGACCGCCAGCAGGCGTCGCGCCTCGAAGCGGTCGGTGAACCAGCCCGATGCGATCGTGCCGACGACATCGAAGACACCGATCACCGCGAGCAGCGAAGCGGCCGCCGTGATCGGCATGCCGTGGTCGTGCGCGGCGGGCACGAAGTGGGTCTTGACCAGGCCGTTCGTCGATGCGCCGCAGATCGCGAAGGTGCCCGCGAGCAGCCAGAACGGGCCGGTGCGAGACGCCCGGAGCAGCACCGCGACCGCGCGGCGGGCCGCGCCCGGCACCGGATCGGGCTTGGGCGTGAAGCCCTCCGCGCCGTACGCCGCGATCCCCACGTCCGCCGGGTGGTCACGCAGCAGCAGCCAGACGAAGGGGACCACGGCCAGCGCCGAGAGCGCGACCGTGACGGCGGCCGGACGCCAGCCGTGGTGCTCGACCAGCCAGGAGAGAAGGGGGAGGAAGACGAGCTGGCCCGAGGCGCCCGCCGCGGTGAGGATGCCGGTGACCAGGCCGCGCCTCTGTACGAACCATCTGTTCGTGACCGTCGCGGCGAAGGCCAGCGCCATCGAGCCGCTGCCGAGGCCGACCAGGATTCCCCAGTACAGGACCAGTTGCCAGGACGTGGTCATGAAGACCGTCAGCCCGGAGCCGAGCGCGATGACCGACAGGGCCACGGCGACGACCCGGCGGATGCCGAAGCGGTCCATGAGCGCCGCGGCGAACGGCGCCGTGAGCCCGTACAGCGCGAGATTGACCGAGACAGCGAAGCCGATCGTGCCGCGCGACCAGTCGAACTCCTCGTGCAGCGGCTCGATCAGCAGACCGGGCAGCGAGGCGAAGGCCGCTGCGCCGATGATCGTCACGAAGGTGACGACGGCGACGAACCACGCGCGGTGGATACGGGGAGGACGACGAAGGGTCTGCGGGCTGCCGTGCGGTGCGGTTGTCTCGTTCACGTCACTCAGCATCCGGGGACGGACCATGCGCATCGAGTGGCCCGAGGGACAGCATTCGATAGGATCGGGCCATGGATGACATCACAACGCACGGGGTCAAGAGGCATCGGGTTGTCGTGCTGGCACTGCCCGGGCTGCTCCCCTTCGAGCTGGGCATCCCGCACCGGATCTTCGGCCGCGCCAAGAACGCGGGCGGCAATCCCCTGTACGAGATCGTCACCACCTCGATCCGGCCGGGACCCGTCCGCACGGACGCCGACTTCGACATCCACGTCGAGCACGGCCCCGAAGTCCTGGCCACCGCGGACACCGTCGTCATCCCCGCGTCGTACGAGCTGGGGCCGGTCTACGACGAGGGCCGCCTCACCGAAGAGCTGGCCGACGCCCTGGCGTACATCCGGCCCGGCACCCGCATGGTCTCCATCTGCACCGGCGGTTACGTCCTCGCCGCAGCCGGATACCTGAACGGCCGGCCCGCAACGACGCACTGGTCCTCCGCCGAGCACTTCCAGCGGCTCTTCCCGTCCGTCAAGGTCGACGCCGATGTCCTCTTCATCGACGACGGGGACGTGCTCACCTCGGCGGGCGTCGCGGCGGGCATCGATCTGTGCCTGCACATCGTGCGGCGCGACCACGGCACGGCCGTCGCCAACGACGTCGCGCGCCGCACCGTCGTACCGCCGCACCGGGACGGCGGGCAGGCCCAGTACATCCACCGGCCCGTCCCCGAACCGCAGTTGGCGACCACCACCAGCGCGCGGGCCTGGGCGATGAGCCGCCTGCACGAGCCCATCCAGCTACGCGACATGGCCGACCAGGAGTCCATGTCGGTACGGACGTTCACGCGGCGCTTCCGCGAGGAGGCGGGCATCAGCCCCGGCCAGTGGCTCACGCGGCAGCGCGTGGAACGGGCCCGGCATCTGCTGGAGTCCACGGATCTCTCGGTCGACCAGGTGGCACGGGACGCGGGCTTCGGTACGGCACAGTCGATGCGACAACATCTGCAGGCGGCGCTGGGGGTCCCGCCGACCGCCTACCGGCGCGCGTTCCGCGCCGCTGCCGCAGAATGAGGGGGCCGGGGAGGCTGCGGGGGCTCAGAACGTCAGCACGCCGCGCGCCACCCGCCCGTGGTGCGCATCGTCCGCCGCCTTCGCGAAGTCCTCGACCGGATACGTCTCGGTCACCAGCTCGTCCAGCAGCAGTCGGCCCTGCCGGTACAGCTCCGCGTACAGGGCGATGTCGTGCTGAGGGCGCGAGGAGCCGTACCGGCAGCCCAGGATCGACTTGTCGAGGAACATGGCGGCGGGCACGAAGGACGCCTCCGCCGTCGCCGAGGGCATCCCGAGCAGGATCGCCTGCCCGTGCCGGTCGAGCAGCTCGATCGCCTGCCGGATCAGACCGACATGCCCGACGCACTCGAAGACATGGTCGGCCCCGGTGGGCAGGATCTCCCGCACCCCGTCGGCCGACGCGAGGAAGTCGGTCGCCCCGAACTGCCGGGCCACCGCCTCCTTCGCCGGGTTCGAGTCGACGGCGACGATCGCTGACGCGCCCGCGATCCGGGCGCCCTGGATGACGTTCAGCCCGATGCCGCCCGTCCCGATGACGACGACGGTGTCGCCGCGGTCGACCTTTGCGCGGTTCAGTACGGCTCCGACGCCCGTCAGGACCCCGCAGCCGATCAGCGCGGCGGAGGTGAGCGGCAGGTCGGAGGGGATCTTCACCGCCTGGACCGCCTTGACGATCGTGCGCTCGGCGAAGGCGGAGTTGGAGGCGAACTGGAAGAGCGGCTCGCCTCCGCGGGAGAAGGGCTGTCCGGGACGGCCGATCGCCTTGCGGCACATCGTGGGGCGGCCGCGGTCGCAGTCCGCGCAGGCGCCGCAGTTGGCGAGCGTGGAGAGCGAGACATGGTCGCCGGGCACGACATGGCCGACACCCGCACCGACCGCCTCGACCACGCCCGCGCCCTCGTGCCCGAGAACGACCGGCACGGGGAAGGGGATCGTGCCGTCGATCACGGACAGATCGCTGTGACACAGCCCGGCCGCGGCGACGGCGATCAGGACCTCGCCCGGCCCCGGGTCCCGTATCTCCAGATCGTCGACCACCTGGGGCTGCTTGCCGTCGAAGACGACGCCTCTCATCGGGGCTCCCTCGGTAGGCCGAGCACCCGCTCGGCGATGATGTTGCGCTGGATTTCGTCCGAGCCGCCGTAGATGGTGTCGGCGCGGGTGAAAAGGAACAGGTGCTGGGGTGCGTCGAGTTCGTACGGGCGCTCACTGCTCCAGTCGTACGGGCCCGCCGCCGCGGCCGCGCCCCGGACGGCCATGACGAGCTCTCCGAGGCGCTGGTGCCAGCCGCCCCAGAGCAGCTTGGCGACACTGGGGGCGCCGGGGTCGTCCGAACTGCCCAGCGTGCGCAGGGCGTTCCAGCGCATGGTGCGCAGCTCGGCCCAGTGCCGTACGAGCCGTTCCCTGAGCACGGGATCGTCGGCGGCCCCGCGCTCCACGGCCAGGCGCAGTACGCCCTCCAACTCCTCCGCGAACCCGATCTGCTGGACGAGCGTGGACACCCCGCGCTCGAAGCCGAGCAGGCTCATGGCGACGCGCCAGCCGTTGCCCTCGCCGCCGACGAGATGCTCGGCGCGCGCCTCGGCGCCGTCGAAGAAGACCTCGTTGAACTCACTCGTACCGGTCATCTGGCGGATGGGGCGTACGTCGATACGGCCCGGCTGGTCCATCGGCACGAGCAGGAACGACAGTCCGTGATGGCGCTGCGACCCCTGCTCGGTGCGGGCCAGGACGAAGCACCACTCGGCGTCCTGGGCGAGGGAGGTCCAGATCTTCTGCCCGCTGATCCGGTACGTGTCCTTCTCGCGTACGGCAGCCGTCCGCACCCCGGCCAGGTCCGAACCGGCGCCGGGTTCGCTGTAGCCCTGGCACCAGAACTCCTCGCCGCGGGCGATCGCGGGCAGGAAGCGCCGCTTCTGCTCGTCGGTGCCGTGGGCGATGAGCGTCGGCGCGAGCAGATTCTCGCCGATGTGGCCGACGCGGGCGGGGGCGGCGGCGGCGGCGTACTCCTCGGCCCAGACGACCTGCTGGGTGAGACCGGCCAGGCGGTTGCCATAACCGTCCTCGGCCCAGCCGATCCCGACCCACCCGGCGCGGCCGAGCTCGCGCTCCCATGCGCGGGGGTCGGCGCCGCACTCGTGCTCCTTGAGCCAGGCGCGGGCGTCGCTGCGGAAGGCGTCGTCGGCGGGGCCGAACTCGAAGTCCACGTCGTCTCCTAGCTGAACCGACAGCCCCGCCGGCGTTTGAGGCGCGGGGTCTGGGGCGGAGCCCCGGCGGGGTCTGGGGCGGAGCCCCAGTTCGGGAAGGGGCGGGTAGGGGAACAAGCCCGCCGCGGGCGCGGGGGGTCCCGGGCGGAGCCCCGTTCAACCGTTCGGGCGGTCGCCCGACGCCGCCGCCCTCGCCATTTCCTCCAGGCGCGCCAGCATCGGCATCGGATCCACCCCCACCGTCCCCGGCAGAAAGTCCGCGATCTTCTCCGGCGTCCACGCGCCCTCCGCGTACCCCGCCCGCAGCTCCCTCGGCTGCGCCCATACCGCGATCTTCGGGCCCGCGATCGTGTAGACCTGGCCTGTGATCCGTTCCTCGCGGGCGCGGTCCGAGAGCAGGTAGACCACCAGCGCCGCCACGTCCTCCGGCTCGCCGATCTCCTTCAGTTCCATCGGGACGTTCGCGGACATGCGCGTACGGGCCACCGGAGCGACCGCGTTCGCCGTCACGCCGTACTTGTTCAAGCCGAGCGCCGCGCTGCGTACCAGCGAGATGATGCCGCCCTTCGCGGCCGAGTAGTTGGCCTGCGCGACCGAACCCTGGTGGTTGCCGCTGGTGAAGCCGATCAGAGTTCCGCCGCCCTGCTTGCGCATCACCGCGGACGCCGCCCGGAAGACCGTGAACGTGCCCTTCAGATGCGTGGCGACCACCGGGTCCCACTCCTCCTCGGACATGTTGAAGAGCATCCGCTCGCGCAGGATCCCGGCTACGCACACGACCCCGTCGATCCGCCCGTACTCGGCGAGCGCGACGTCAACGAGCCGCTGCCCCCCGGCCATCGTGGAGATGTCGTCGGCCACGGCGACCGCCTCGCCGCCCGCGGCGACGATCTCCTTGACGACCGACGACGCAATCTCGGACGTCGGCGCACCGCCCCCGATCGCGACGCCGTAGTCGTTGACCACGACCCGCGCCCCCTCGGCCGCCGCGGCCTGTGCCACCGCCCGGCCGATGCCGCGGCCCGCACCGGTGACGGCGACGACCTTGCCTGCCAAGAAGTTCCCCACGTCCGGCCCCTTCCCGCGGTTTCTGACGGACCGTTAGATTCTACGGTCAGTCAGATACTCGAGCACAAGCCCCAGGAGGCACCCCGATGTCACTCCCGGCCGAGTTCCACGAGATCGCCAAACGCGTGAACAACTGGGGCCGTTGGGGTACCGACGACGAGATGGGCACTCTGAACCTGATCACGGACGAGGTCGTCAGGGCCGCCGCCGGAACGGTCCGCAGCGGGCGTCGCGTACCCCTCGCCCTCCCCCTCCACCAGGACGGCATCCAGACCGGCGTCATCCCGGGCCGGGTGAACCCCCTGCACACCATGGTCCAGATCAACCAGGAGCTCTTCGGCCCCGGCACCGTCGCCACCAGCGACGACGCCGTGACCATGGGCCTGCAGGCCGCGACCCACTGGGACGCCCTGACCCATGTCTCCCACTCGGGCAAGATCTACAACGGCCGTCCCGCCGACACCATCACCCCGCACACCCGCGCGCAGTTCAGCGGTATCGACAAGGCCCCGTACATTGTCTCCCGCGGGGTGCTGCTCGATGTCGCGCGCGCCAAGGGCCTCGACCGGCTGCCCGGCGGACATGCCGTCACGCCCGAGGATCTGGACGAGGCCGCGGAGTTCGGCGGCCTCACCGTCGAGCCCGGTGACATCGTTCTCGTACGGACCGGACAGATCCAGGTCGTCCTGGGCGGCGACAAGCACGCCTACGGCTATCCGTCCCCGGGGCTGTCCGTCCGCACCCCCGAGTGGTTCCACGCCCACGATGTCGCCGCCGTCGCGAACGACACCCTCACCTTCGAGATCTTCCCGCCGGAGATCGAGGACCTCTGGCTTCCCGTCCACGCCCTCGATCTCGTCGAGATGGGCATGCTCCAGGGCCAGAACTGGAATCTGGAGAACTTGTCCACAGCCTGTGCGGAAGAGAGGCAGTACGCGTTCCTGCTGTCCGCGATGCCCGAGCCGTTCGTCGGCGGAACCGGGACCCCCGTCGCCCCGGTCGCGGTCCTGTGAGCCCTACCGTGCGGTGAGCCCTAAGGCGCCGTGACGAAGCCCCGCACTCCCGGCTCGTACACAACCTCCGGCGCGCCCCGGTCCACCTCGCACCAGATGGATTTGCCCGCGCCCTCCGGCTGCCAGCCCCACCGGTCGGCGAGGCCGTCGACCAGCTCGAGGCCGCGGCCGTTGGTGTCCTCGCCCTCGGCGTGCCGCGGCTGGGGCGGACAGGCGCTGATGTCGGCGACCTCGACCCGCACCGTCCCGGCCTCCGCCGCCCCCGCGCCGAACAGCATCCGCAGGACGGCCGGACAGCCGGTGTGCACGACCGCGTTGGTGACCAGCTCCGAGATCAGCAGGATCAGCGTCTCGGCCAGCGGCTCGTCGTCCCCTATCCCGGACCCGGCGAGCCGCGAACGGGCCCACCTCCGGGCTCGCCCCACCTCCGCTGGGTCGGGCCCGACCTCCAACTGAACCAGAAGCACCTGCACCGCTCACACCATCCGAACCGGCGGACACATCGCCTCGCGCCTCGACAAGGTCCTCAACCAGGTCACTGAACGTGACTCCCTTGCAAGACAGCATGGTTGACGTACAGTCACCGCAACAAGCGCTTCGGGCATATTCCAGCGCGAAGGAGTACCCGTGGTGCATACTGTGCGACGCACGTTGCGGGGAGTCGAACAGAGGCTCGCAGCCCGTACTCGCAGGGGACGAGCGGCGCGCATTCCCGGGCCCGGAGCCGCCGAACCGGCAACACCGTGACAACCCTGCCTCGGAACCACTCGCATCCCACGGAGCGTACCGGAGCGTGACCCTGACTCCGGCCCGTGACAAGTCGCCCGAAGGACACAACCCGGTATCGACGCACGGTGACGCTTCAGAGCGCTGAGGCCAAGGCATCCGCCTGGATCTCCTCGGCCTCCGCGGCGGTCAGCCACATCTGCCCGCGCAGCCAGGCCCGCTTGAGATGCAGATGCACGTCCGCCTCCCACGTGAAGCCCATCCCGCCGTACACCTGAAGACAGTCGCGCGCATTGCGCACCGCGGCCTCGTCGGCGAGCAGCTTGGCGCCGGCGATCTCCGTGAAGTCCTCCGTGAGAGCGGCCGCGTAGACGGCACTGCGGGCCACTTCCGTGCGTACAAGCATCTGGGCACATAGGTGCTTGACTGCCTGGAAGCCGCCGATGGGCTGCCCGAACTGTTCGCGTTCCTTGGCGTATCGCACGGCCGTCTCGGTGGTGCGGGCGGCACTGCCCAACTGTTCGGCCGCGGTCAGGAGCACGGCGTCAGGGCGCGGCGGGGCCTTCGGAGTCCCGCTCGGGATCCGGTGCATCGGGGTGAGCGGGTCCATGGAGCGCACCGGCCGGGTGTGGGGCAGGTCCTTCGGGTAGCGGACGCGCATCGCCGTGCCGTGGAGGACGAGGGCGGCGTCCGCCTCGGCGAAGTGCGGTATCAGCGCGCGGAGTTGGGTTCCGCACGTGACGACGCACGTGCCGTTTGCCGCGCCCGGCACCTGTCCGGCGGCCACATGGGTCGCCACCAGGGGTCCGTTCAGCAGCGCCCGGCCCGCCTCCTCGAAGGCCAGGACCGCCTCGGGCAGCCCGAGGCCTGCTCCGCCCCGCGCCTCCGGAAGGCGAAGCGAGAAGAATCCGGCCTCGCCGAGCTCCCGCCACAGCTGCCGGTCGACCGTGCCCCCGCGGTCCACGGCGGCCCGCAGCGCTTCGGGTCCGAAGCGGCCCGCCAGCAGCTCCCGAACGCCTCTTTGGAGGGCACGCTGGTCGTCGGTCAACCGGAAGTCCATCAGCGCCCCTTCGGCAGGCCGAGGATCCGCTCGGCGACGATGTTCTGCTGGATCTGGGAGGTGCCCGCGGCGATGGTGTACGAGAGCGAGGTGAGCCGGTCCGCTGCCCACGGCCGGTCGAGGTCGAAGGCATCGGGCCCGAGCACCTCGGCGGCTGCCTCGTACAGCTCCTGACGGGCGTGGGAGTAGCGGAGCTTGAAGACCGAGCCACCGATGCCGGGGACGCCGCCGGTCTTCTGCGACTCGCTCACGTTCCACTGGATGAGCCGCCACAGCGCGCTGAACTCGGCGTTCAGACGGCCGAGCCTTCGGCGCAGCACCGGGTCGTCCCAGGTGCCGTTCTCGCGGGCGGCGGCGGCCAGTTCGCCGAGGGTACGGCGGCAGGCGACGACCTCGCCGACGAATGCCGTGCCGCGCTCGAAGGAGAGGGTGACCATGGTGACGCGCCAGCCGTCGTTCTCCTCGCCGACCCGGTTGGCGACCGGCACCCGGACCTCGTCCAGGAACACCTCCGCGAACTCCGCCGAACCGGCCAGCGTCCGCAGCGGGCGGACGGTGACACCGGGCGCGTCCATCGGCATCGCGAGCCAGGAGATACCGCGGTGCTTGGGCGCGTCCGGGTCGGTGCGCACCAGCAGCTCGCACCAGTCGGCGACCTCCGCGTGCGAGGTCCAGATCTTGGAGCCGGTGACGACATACGAATCGCCGTCCCGCACGGCTTTCGTTCGCAGCGCTGCCAGGTCCGAGCCCGCGTCCGGTTCGCTGAAGCCCTGGCACCAGATCTCGTCGCCGCGCAGCACGGGCGGCAGCCAGCGTTCGCGCTGCTCGGCCGTGCCCTCGGCGGCGATGGTCGGTCCCGCGTGCAGCAGCCCTACGAAGTTCGCGCCGACATAGGGCGCGCCGGCCCGCTCGGTCTCCTCCAGGAAGATCAGGCGCTGCGTCGGGGACGCGTCCCAGTGGACGTCCGCGTATCCGGCGTCGTACAGCATCCGCTGCCAGGTGGTGTCGTACGCCCGGCGGCCGGGCCAGTCCAGCGGGTCGGGCCGGGCGGGCAGCTTGGGCAGCGAGAGGTCCAGCCACTCGCGCAGCCGTGCCCGGAAGCCCTCTTCCTCGTCGGTGTACGTGAGGTCCATCAACGGTCCAGGTCGAGGCCGAGCATGCGGATCGCGTTACCGCGCATCAGCTTGTAGACCGTCTCGTCGTCCAGGCCCTTGACGTGGTCGAGTGCGACTTCCTTGGTGTGCGGGAACGTCGAGTCGACGTGCGGGTAGTCGGTCTCGAAGGTGGCGTTGTCGCGGCCGACGACGTCCAGCGACGCGACACCGTGCTTGTCCCGGAAGAAGCAGCAGAACATCTGCCGGTAGTAGTACGTCGAGGGCGGCTCGGGGATCAGATCGCGCACCCCGCCCCAGGCCCGGTGCTCCTCCCAGACGTCGTCGGCGCGCTCAAGGGCGTACGGAATCCAGCCCATCTGGCCCTCGCTGTACGCCAGCTTCAGCCGCGGGAACTTCACCAGCACCCCGGAGAAGAGGAAGTCCATCATCGAGGCCATGGCGTTGTTGAAGCTGAGCGAGGCCTGCACGGCGGGCGGTGCGTCCGGGGAGGCGGCGGGCATCTGGGAGCTGGAGCCGATGTGCATGTTGACGACGGTGCCGGTCTCCTGGCAGATCGCGAAGAACGGGTCCCAGTAGCCGGAGTGGATCGACGGCAGCCCCAGATAGGTGGGGATCTCGGAGAAGGTCACGGCCCGCACGCCGCGTGCGGCATTGCGTTTGATCTCCGCGACGGCCAGGTCGATGTCCCAGAGCGGGATGATGCACAGCGGGATGAGCCGCCCGCCGCTGTCCCCGCACCACTCCTCGACCATCCAGTCGTTGTAGGCGCGTACGCAGGCGAGCGCAACCTCCTTGTCGTGGGCCTCGGCGAAGGTCTGCCCGCAGAAACGCGGGAACGTGGGAAAGCAGAGGCTCGCCTCCACATGGTTGAGGTCCATGTCCGCGAGGCGTTCCTTGGGGTCCCAGCAGCCTCGGCGCATCTCGGCGCGGGTGATGCCTTCGAGGGTCATCTCGTCGCGGTCGAAGCCGACGGCGGCGATATTGCGCTTGTACGGGAACTTGAGGTCCTCGTAGATCCACCAGTCGGTCGGCGGCCCGTCGGGGTCCATGGTGATCTGGTACTTCCCGGCGACGTATGCGAGCTCGCCGATGCCGGCGGTGAGCGGCTGGGGGCCGCGGTCCCGGTACTTCGCCGGGAGCCAGGTCTCGAAGAGGTGGGCCGGTTCGATCACATGGTCGTCGACGCTGATGATCCGAGGCAGTTCGGTCATGAGTCCCCTCCGGCGCGCTGCTGTGTCCCTGATGGCGTTTCTGATGACCCGTCAGATATCAGGCTAGCCCCGCGCCCCTGGACCGACAAGGCGGTGAGCCCTACTCTCGGCACGATCTGACTACCCGTCAGCACTGGAGGGGTACGGACCCATGAACGAGACCGCACACGCCCTGGGCGAATCGCGCACCCTCTGGGAACTCGTCCGGCGCCGGGCGGCACTCACCCCGGACCGGCCCGTGTTCCTCCAGGACGACCGCAGCCTCACCTTCGGCGCCCTGCGCGACCGCTCGGAGCGGGTCGCGGCGGGTCTGTACGAACTGGGCGTGCGGCCCGGAAGCGTGGTCGCCTGGCAGCTGCCGACCCGGATCGAGACGGCGCTGCTCTCCTTCGCGCTCGCGCGGATCGGCGCCGTACAGTCGCCGGTCATCCCCTTCTACCGGGACCGCGAGGTCGGCTTCGCACTACGGGAGTCGAAAGCCGCGTTCTTCGCCGTGCCGGGCACATGGCGCGGCTTCGACCATGCGGGCATGGCGCACCGCCTCGCGCTGGAGCTGCCCGAACCGCCGCTGGTCTTCGAGGCGTACGACACGCTGCCCGACGCGGATCCGGCCGTGCTGCCTCCGCCGCCGGAGTCCGGGACGGATGTGCGCTGGATCTACTGGACCTCGGGCACGACGTCGGACCCCAAGGGCGTGCTGCACACGGACCGTTCGCTGATCGCGGGCGGCGCGTGTCTGGCCCATGCACTGCATCTGTCGGCCGACGACGTCGGCTCGATGGCCTTCCCCTTCGCGCACATCGCCGGGCCCGACTACACGGTGATGCTGCTGCTGTACGGGTTCCCCGCGGTGATGTTCGAGCAGTTCGCGCTGCCGGACGCACTGGAGGGCTACCGACGCCACGGGGTGACGGTCGCGGGCGGCTCCACCGCGTTCTACTCGATGTTCCTCGCCCAACAGCGCAAACAGCCGGAGCAACCGCTGATCCCCAGCCTGCGGCTGCTGGCCGGTGGCGGGGCGCCGAAGCCGCCGGAGATCTACCACGCCGTCGTACGCGAGATGGGCTGCCAACTGACGCACGGGTACGGGATGACGGAGGTCCCCATGATCACCATGGGCGCACCCGACGACACGGCCGGCAACCTCGCCACGACGGAGGGCAGGCCGCCCGCAGGCATGGAGATACGCATCGTCGACGGCGAGGTCCGCCTGCGCGGCGAGGCCGTCTGCCAGGGCTACCTGGACCCGCTCCAGACGGCGACGGCCTTCGACGGAGAGGGCTTCTTCATCACCGGTGACCTGGGGCATGTCACGGACTCGGGGCACCTTGTGCTCACCGGGCGGCTGAAGGACGTCATCATCCGCAAGGGCGAGAACATCTCCGCGAAGGAGATCGAGGACCTGCTGCACGAACACCCGGGGGTGGCGGACGTGGCGGTGATCGGGCTGCCGGACGCGGAGAGGGGGGAGCGGGTGTGCCTGGTGGTGGAACTGGAGGACGGTGCCGCGGGGTTGACCCTCGACGCGATCACAACGTATCTGCGGGGGCGGGGGTTGTCGGTGCACAAGCTGCCGGAGCAGCTGGAGGTTGTCGATGCGCTGCCGCGTAACGAGACCCTGCGCAAGGTGCTGAAGTTCAAGCTGCGGGAGCGGTACGCCTGACGGGGGGCGCGTCCGCATTTCAATCGCTGTCCCGGACAAAGCCGGGGTGGTTCGATTTGTCGCAGGACACAGCTCCATCAGCCTCAGTTGTGCTGGAAGCTGGAGCATGGTCAATTCCTCTCAAAGAACGGGGACCGGTCGTCTGCGTGCCGAGGTTGAACGGTTACGTGACGAGGCGATGCAGCAGCTGAACCTTGCCGATCGGAGAGCCCGCATCTGGGTCATCGTCGACATCGCTCTGGGCTTCCCGGCTGCGCTGCTCGCCGGAGCGTCCGGAGCCGCAGCGCTGGCCACAGCGGATGCACGGGTCCCTGCAGCGCTACTGGCCTTGGTCGCCGCAGGGTTCTCCGCGGGGGCTGCCTTCCTGCGGAGCGACAGCAGACGAATAGCCAACAAACGCGCACGGCAGGCATGGGCTTCCGTGGAGGCCGAGGCCAGCCTGGTGCTGACGCAAGAGCACCTGGATCGCGAAGCGCTGCGTGCTCTGTTCGGCACCCGTCAAGCTGCATTGGCAGCCTACGAAGGAGGCGAGCCCTGACCGAAGGTTCGCCGAGTTCGAGGCCAAGGCTGTGTCCGGGCATCAGGAAGTGTCGTCGGCAGACGGGACTTTGACGACACGACCTAGAGCCTGCTCAGCGACGCCGCCGCGAACAGCACGTCCCGGATCGCCTCCCGGTCGCCGTCCTGGCCCGCCGCAGCCTCCTCCGGCGAGACATGCCCCGCCACCAGACGGCAGAACTCCACGCCGTCCAGCGCCACTTGAGCCACCGCCTGGTCGGCGGAGCCGACGGCCGCGGGTGAGTCCAGTGCGATGTACCAGTTCCCGCCGCCCGAGCCCTCGACCTCCAGATGCAGCGAACGGCCCCGCGATCCTGCCGCCACCAGATGCCTGGCCGGTCCGGCGAGCCCCGCGCGTCTGCGGTCGGCGAGTGCCGCGGGCAGCAGCCGTGCCGCGAGATCGATCATCCGGTGCAGATGGGAACCGCTCGGCGGCTCGTACGGATAGTCCACCGCGTCCGCGATGTCGCCCGCGTGCACCCAGCACTCGAAGGCCCGGTCCAGCAGGGAGTCCCGCAGAGGCAGCGCGAAGTCCCCGTACGACACGGACAGTTCGGCGACTCCGCGGCCCGCGAAGGACACGGTCCGGATGAGGGTGTGGCTCTGGTCGCGCCACGGCTCGCGGACGGTGCGCGTGGGAGGTCTGTCCGAGGTGCTCCAGAACGCCTCGGTGCGCTCCGTCGGCACCCTCGGCGCACCCGCCCCGAGGGGATCATCCAGGCCGAGCGCGCTAGCCACCAGGCCGTCGACGGACATCAGATGCCCCATCACCCCGGCGACCGTCGTCCTGCGGCTCACCGGCCGCTCCCCCTCGAACCACTTGAGGCGCACCGGCGCATGCCACTCCGACTCGCCGATGTCCTGAAGCAGGGCGTCGAGCCGTGCGGTCTCCGCGTCGTACGGAGTCGCCCAGACGGGCACGGGGATACGCGCGGGCCTGCGCCCCAGGCAGTTCTCGAGCACCCGGAAGCGCAGCAGCGGGTCGAGGTCCAGATCCCGGTCGGTGTGCAGCAGTGCGACGGCGTCACGCAGCCGCAGGGCCTCTTCCGCGCAGGGTGCGCAGTCGCCGAGGTGCTCCTCGACGGCCACGGTCTCCTCGGCGGAACAGGCGGACAGCGCCCATGCGCCGAGCAGCGACTTGAGCACGCTGTGGGACGGGCCTTCGGCGGGCATGGGCGGGGCTTCCTGCTCGGGCACGCTCTGGAGCGGGACCAGTCGCGGCGGGTTCAGGTCGTCCGCAGCCGACCGCGGTCCCGGTATGCGCGGAGCGCCCCGTACCCCGTCGCGGCCGTCGTCGTCGCCGGGGCGGCCGTTTCCGCGGCCGCCGTCCAGTGGCCCGTTCACAAGGAGCGTCCGTATCCGGGCGGGGACGAGCCCTCGAGCGGGCGCGTATTGGCGGTGGACAGCAGCTGGAGGCCGAGCCGCAGCCTGCGCCTGGCCTCGTCCTCGGTGACCCCGAGGTCGGCCGCGGTCTGGCGGTAGTCCCTGCGCTGGAAGTACGCCAGCTCCAGTGCGGCACGCAGGGGCGCGGGCATGGAGGTGACGATGTAGTCGGCGCGGGCGGCAACAGCGGCCTTGCGCACCTTCTGCTCCAGCTCCTCGGTGGTGCCCTCGCCGCCCTGGGCGAGCGCGGCGGCCTCGGTCTGGCGCAGCCGGTGCACGGCCTGGCTGTTGGTGAGCTTGGCCACCCAGGCCCGCATCGAGCCCTGCTTGGGGTCGTAGGAGTCGGGGTTCTCCCAGATGTAGCCGAAGACCTCACGGGTCACCTGGTCGGCGGCCTCGTCGTCGTCGAGCACCCGGTGGGCGAGCATGTGCACCAGCGAGGCGAACCTGTCGTACAGCTCTCCGAGCGCGGCGGCCTCGCCCCGCGCGAGCCGCTGCTGCATCCTGCGGTCCCAACGCGGCGGTGTGTCCTTTGCCATACGGCCCCCAAGCCTGTCCCCTGTGCCTGTCGCCTCTTCGAATGTAGTGCGCGCGGCCGCGGACGCACGCCCCTTTGCGGCAAGTGAGCCCCCGAGTGGGACGTTCGATGGTAGGGCGGGACCGCTCCCACAAGCCTGCCCTGAGCGTTCGTGTTTCAGGCGGGAGGGGTGGGGCAGTCGCGAAAGGAAGAGCAGCTTCCGGATGTGTACGGCCAGCGCCACAGCGGGCGGGCACTCCGGATCGGCGTGAGGAGAGGTCCGGTCGTGATGCTCAAGGTGGACGAGACCCGGCAGGGCGCGTGGACCGTGCTGCACGTCTGCGGCGAGCTCGATCTCGTCTCCTCGCCCGTGGTCCGCCAGCATGTCCACGATGCGGTCGCCGTCGGCCGCCGCGATGTGGTGCTCGATCTCTCCGAGGTGCTCTTCTGCGACTCCAGCGGCGTCGGGGTACTGATCGCCGCCCGCCGGCTGCTGCGCTCCTGCCGGGGCAGGCTGCGCCTGATACTGCCCGCCCGCGGCGCCGAGGAGGGCTCACACGTCAACCGGGTGCTGGGCGCCCTCGGGGTGCGGCGCCTGTTCGAGGTGTACGCGGACACGCTCTCGGCCACCGACGAGGAGGCCCAGCCGCTGTCCGCCTGATCCGTCACCCGGCGTACTCGCAGATGTCGGCACGATGTCGTCATCAAGTAATTGGGGGAGTACTTGCACGCGTCAGCCCCCGGCGCCGTACGCTCCCCGCATGGACAGCGCAGAATACGAGCGCAAGATCGCTTCCCGCTTCGCCGCCTTCGACCAGGACGGCAACGGCTACATCGACCGCCAGGACTTCAGCGGGGCGGCTGCCGCGCTGCTTGCCGAGTTCTCCACCACCGCACGCTGCGACAAGGGCCAGGCCCTGTACAGCGGTGCGGAGGCGTTCTGGCAGGGCATGGCCGGGATCGCCGATGTGGACGGCGACCAGCGGGTCACCCGCCAGGAGTTCATCACGGGTGCGGTGAAGCGACTGCGTGACAACCCCCAGCGGTTCGCCGAGATCGCCCGCCCCTTCCTCCACGCCCTGATCGACATCGCCGACGAGGACGGGAGCGGAGTGAAACCGTCCGCGGCGGAGCGGGTGCTGAGGGTGCTGGGCGTCGCGCCCGAGCTGGCGGCGCAGGTGGCGGCGGGACTGGACGCGGACGGCGACGGCCGGATCACTGAGGAGGAGATCCTCTCGGGCTTCGCGGCGTACTTCGTCACGCCGGAGCCGTAGGAGCAAACCGGGGCTCCGCCCCGGATCGTGTTCCTCACGCGCTGGACGGGGGGGGGGGGGCGCCCGGGCACCCCCGGAGGAACCCCATACCGCCGCCGGGGCCCCCGCGCTGGGGCGGG